>DASXXO010000080.1:0-10161 GCA_036503045.1 Caldimonas sp.
TCGCCTGCTCCTTGATCAGTTCATCCTGTATCTCGAGTCGAGCCAGGAGCTCGGCGCGCCGGATCGTTCTGAGATCGTCGCGATCCACTGCCCTCCGTCCCGGCAGAGCGCCCTCGCGGGCAATGAAACAGCACCGGCAACGTGTATGCCTAGCGCGGCCGCCCCCGAGCCCTTCTTCTTCGTGGCGATCGCGCCGGCACTCCCGGTGGCTAACCCCGAAGTGGCATGTCGTTTGCTCCCTGAAGCTCGGCGCGCCCATGCGCCGAGAGCGGGGCCCGATGTCCTCCCGTGTGATCACGAGCGACCGACGTGGAATCCTGACGACCGGAGAGCTCCTGGTCTCCGCGATCCCGGAGGTCGCGCGGTTTCGAGGTTGCGTGACTTTCAGACCGCTGATCAGCGGTATGCCGGAGTTCATCGACTGCAAGCAGACCGACGCAACCGAATCGGAGGCTCTGCAGCGCGCGAGACTCCTCGCCAAGCGCCGTTTCCCGCCTGGCGTCTAGATTTCGCTAAGACCTGTCTCCCGACCTGACGCGGGTTGTGTGAGGCCGGGCGACGTCGCACTACCACATCCGTGTCAGGTCGGCGCAACGGTGAGTCGCTGACAATCCGGGCAACAAGTCGGCCCTTCGGACGACATACCGAGGGACGACATGGCGTTGGTCAAATGCAAGGAATGCGGTTCGGAAGGCAGCACGAGCGCGGCAGGCTCTCTGAAGGGCGGCGTCAAGCCACCAAAGCGGACAAGCTTGCTCACTGGGCTTGCGTTGTTCTTCGGTATCGCCGTGGGCGGGACCGCCATGTCCGCCCCGAGCACCGGCTCGGCCTCCGCATCGAAGGCGCCGACGAGTAAACAGGCGGAGCAGCGAGCGCAAGCGCTAGCTGCGTTGCAGATTACCGAGGTCGACTGGCACAGTGGCGGGTTCAACAACATCATGATGCTCAACGCGACGGTCCAGAACAGCGGAAAGCGCGACGTGAAAGACATCAAAGTCGTGTGCGATCACCTGTCAAATGGCGAGACGAAGATCGACAGCAACTCTGGCACGATCTATGGGCCGTTCCCGGCCGGCAAGTCGAAGTCGATTCACGAGTTCGACATGGGTGTCTTCCACGACCAAGCGAAAGGGACGAACTGCTCGATCGTCGATGCCACGCCCGCGACCAAGCGATGGGGACGAGCTAGTCGATAGTCGATGCCACACAGACCTTCCAGAAACAACACAGGAGACGAACCCGTTCCGTTGACGCAGTCGTACCGCATCGAGGCTTCCGCAAAGCCGATCGGCTCACGAGTAGGCCCGTAGGCCACGAACTGGACGAAACGGTCCGGGTTCGCCAAGAAAAGAGACATCTCCGCCAAAAGCTAGTCATCCGAAGAGTCCGGCCACAAGGCTTTACGAAGAGTCAGCCAGCCCGGCTGCTCGACGGATTGACAGCGTTCGATCAAGGGGCCCAACAAGTAGTAGACGGCCAATATGTCGCTTTACGAAGCGACGTTATCCACCTCAGCGGCTGACAGCTCTTTCGAATCGATGACTTGAGCCCGTTCTTCAATGTCGGCGCCGGAATCGCCCGGCCACATTGGAGATCACATTGCTGGATTCGTCTACATCCGCCGGTCAGCGCGGGTCCGGGACTGCCTGCGCCGGCGCCACTACAGCCTTCGCAATGTTCCTGTATCGCCCCGTACTGGCACCGCCACTGCCTTGGCGGGACGATGTCGAGGTGGCCCCGTCCGTTTGAACACGAATCGGACGACGATAAGTGGAGCTCTACCGGGTTGAATGCGGCGCAGCGATATCCACGGCGGCCGGCGGGCATCGCTTGCGACGAACGCACGAACGACGCGGTGGGGATCCCGTGTTGTTCAGGTCGTGCGTCACCTTGCCGATCAGCCGCGCCGGTGCTCGACCCAACTCGGCCGCCGCAACGCTGATGCTGTCCTTGTGGACGTCCAGGCCCACATGAAACTTGATAGCTCTTCCATGGCCGGTCTCCTTGTTGCTGACGACGCAAGTCACAGCTTGCAGCTCTACACGCCTCGGCGTGCAACCTACGATGTTGGAGACCGGCCGTCGGCTCTGGGGCAGCGACCATCATGTCTAGCCGAGGTTGCGCAGCTCCCGCAGCGCCACCGAGAGCATCGACAGATCGGCGCCTCCCTTGGCGTCGACCAACTCGGCGAGCAGCCGCTGCGCGCGCTCGAGCGCGGTCGCGTTGCCCGTCTCCCAGGTCGCCAGCAACTCGGCGGGGCTGCCCGGGCCCTGCTGCAGCACGTCCTGGGCGAGCGCGCGCTGCAGCCCTGCGAGGTCGTCGCCGAGCGCCGCCTTCGCCAGCGCCTGCCAGTGGCTGTCGGACGGCAGCTCGTCGATCTGCTGGCGCAGCCGCGAGAGGCCGAGGCGGGTGCCGATGCCGACGTGCACCTCGCTCACCTCGTCGAAGTTGCGCTGCACCGCCTCGGCGACCTCGGCGACATCGAGTGCGGCGATGAGGTGGTCGGCGCTGGCCACGCGCAGGGCCAGCGGCGGCGGCACGCCGGCGGCGATCCAGGCGGTCGCCTGCGACGCGGCGGCCTCCGGCTCGAGCCGCGCGCGCAACGCCTGCACCGCCGGGACGAAACGGCGGAACGTCTGCTCCAGCGGCTCGGCCAGGCGCCGCGAGTGCAGGAACCACGTCGTGGTGCGCGCGGTGAGCCAGCCCTCCTCGATCAGCATCTCCGACTGCACGGCGTCGGGCACCTTGTTGTCGAGCGCCTCGACCTGCTGCCAGACGGCGACGTCGCCGAGCACCTCGCGCGCTGCCAGGTAGGCGCGCACCACCTGCGCCGGTCGCGCGCCAGTGCGCTCCGACAGGCGATGCACGAAGGTCGAACCGACGCGGTTGACCATGCTGTTGAGCACGTGCGTGGCCACGATCTCGCGCTTGAGTGGATGGCGCGGGATGTAGGCACCGAACTTCTCGCGCAGCAGCGCCGGGAAGTAGCGCGCCAGCGCAGTACCGATCCAGGGGTCCTCCGGCAGGTCGGAGGCCATGATCTCGTCGAACAGCCACATCTTGCTGTAGGCGAAGATCACCGCCCGCTCGGGGGTGGTGAGGCCGGCGCCGCGCGCCTTGCGCTCGGCGATCTCGTCTTCGGTCGGCAGGAACTCGATGGCGCGGTTCAGGTTCCCGGTCTTCTCGAGGAAGCGGATGAAGCGCGCCTCCTGGTCGAGGTAGCTCGGACCGAGGCGCGCGCCGACCGATAGCGCCTGCGTCTGGAAGTAGTTGTCGCGCAACACCAGCATGGCGACGTCGTCGGTCATCTGCGCGAGCAGGGCGTTGCGCTGCTTCTCGGTCATCTCGCCGTCGCTGATCGCGAGGCCGAGCAGGATCTTGATGTTGACTTCGTGGTCTGAGGTATCGACCCCGGCCGAGTTGTCGATCGCGTCGGTGTTGAGACGCACGCCGGCGAGTGCCGCCTCGATGCGCCCGCGCTGGGTGAAGCCGAGGTTGCCGCCTTCGGCCACGACCTTGCAGCGCAGCTCGCGGCCGTCGATGCGCAGCGCGTCGTTGGCGCGGTCGCCGACTTCGGCGTGGGTCTCCGTGCTGGCCTTGACGTAGGTGCCGATGCCGCCGTTGTAGAGCAGAGCGACGGGCGCCCTCAGGATCGCACTCAGCAGCTCGGTCGGTGTCAGGCGCTCTGCCTCGATGCCGAGGGCGGCGCGAGTCTGTGGCGAGATCGGGATCGATTTCTCCGAGCGCGCCCAGATGCCCCCGCCGTCGGAGATCAGCTTCGCGTCGTAGTCGGCCCATGACGAGCGCGGAAGCTTGAAGAGGCGCTCCCGCTCGGCGAACGACGCGGCGGGATCGGGGTCGGGGTCGATGAACACATGCCGGTGGTCGAACGCGGCGACCAGCCGGATGTGCCGCGACAGCAGCATGCCGTTGCCGAACACGTCGCCCGACATGTCGCCGATGCCGACGACGGTGAACGGCGTGCTCTGAGTGTCGATGCCCTGCTCGCGGAAGAAGCGCTTCACGCTCTCCCAGGCGCCGCGCGCGGTGATCGCCATGCCCTTGTGGTCGTAGCCGGCGCTGCCGCCGGAGGCGAAAGCGTCGCCGAGCCAGTGACCGTACTCCTTGCTGATGGCGTTGGCGTAGTCGGAGAAGGTCGCGGTGCCCTTGTCGGCGGCGACGACGAGGTACGGGTCGTCGCCGTCGATGCGCACCACCTGCGGAGGCGGCACGATCGTGGTGCCGGCGAGGTTGTCGGTGAGGTCGAGCAGGGCGCGCAGGTAGTCCTGGTAGCAGGCGACGCCTTCCTTCATGTAGGCGTCGCGGTCCGACGGCGGCGGCGCCTTCTTCAGCACGAAGCCGCCCTTCGAGCCCACCGGGACGATGACGGTGTTCTTCACCATCTGCGCCTTCACCAGGCCGAGCACTTCGGTGCGGAAGTCCTCCGGCCGGTCCGACCAGCGCAGCCCGCCGCGCGCGACCTTGCCGCCGCGCAGGTGGATGCCCTCGAAGCGCGGCGAGTAGACGAAGATCTCGTACAGTGGCCTGGGCTCGGGCAGCCCCGGCACCCGGGCCGAGTCGAGCTTGAAGGAGAGGAAGCTGCGGCGCGCCCCGGGCGCGCCGGTGTGGCCGACGCCGGTGCGCCAGAAGTTGGTGCGCAGAGTCGCCTGGATCAGCGCCAGCAGCTGGCGCAGCACGCGGTCCTCGGACAGGTTGGCGACCTTCTCCAGCGCCTGCTCGATCGCGTTGACCTGCGAGGTCGCGCCCTGCTCGTCGCGCTTGTCCGGGTCGAAGCGCAGCCGGAAGAGGCCTACCAACATGCGCGCGATGCGCGGGTGCGCGCCCAGCGTCGCCTCGATCGTCGCCTGCGAGAGCGCGAAGCCGATCTGCTTCAGGTATTTGGCGTAGGCGCGCAGCACCACGATCTCGTCGGCGGCGAGACCGGCGCGAAGCACCAGGCGGTTGAAGTCGTCGTTCTCGATGTCGCCGCGAGAGACCCGCGCGAAGGCGTCCTCGAACAGGCGCCCCATCGTCTCGGGCTCGATGTCGCCGGCGCCCTGCACCTCGAGCTCGAAGTCGTGCAGCGACACCGCGGCGTCGGCCGTCTCGACGCTCGCATGCTGCTCGCCGAGCACGCGCACGCCCATGTGCTCGAGCATCGGCAGCGAGTCGGACAGCACCACCGGCTGGCCGAGCCGGTAGAGCCTGAAGCCGAGCGCGCCGGCGGCGGCGCCGAGCGGCCGGTAGAGCGCGAGCGCGAGCGGCGAGTCGGTCGAGAGCGAGGCGATCTTGCGCACGTCGGACACCGCGCCGCGCGCGGGCACGCGCTCGCGGTAGTCGGGCGGGAAGGCCGCGCCCCAGCGCTTGAAGAGCTCGATGCCGCGGGCCTCGCCTTCGGCGTCGACGAGGGCGTCGCGGAGCTGGTCGGGCCAGCGCCGCGCCGCCTCGGCGAGGCGCGCCTCGAGCTCCTTGCGGTCGAACGCCGGGATGTGGCCGGGCGTGGTGCGCACCATGAAGTGGATGCGTGCCAGCACGGTATCGCCCAGCAGCACGTCGAAATCGGCGGCAGTGCCGGCGAAGGCCGCCATCAGGATGCGCTGCACCTTCACCCGCAGGTCGGTCGAGTAGGCGTCGCGCGGCACGAACACGAGGCAGGAGACGAAGCGCTCGAACGGGTCGCGGCGCACGAACAGTCGCAGCCGCTGCCGGTCGCCGAGCGCGAGGATGCCGAGCGCGATGTCGTAGAGCTCGTCGTCGGAGATCTGGAACAGCTCGTCGCGCGGATAGGTCTCGAGGATGTGGTCGAGCGCCTTGGCCAGGTGCCCGCCGGGCGGCAGGCCGGCGCGCTCGACGATCGCCTCGACCTTGCCGCGCAGCAGCGGCGTCTCCGCCACCCGCGCGCTGTACGCCGTCGACGTCAGCAGGCCCAGGAAGCGGTGCTCGCCGATGACCTTGCCACGCGCGTCGTAGCGCTTGACGCCGACATAGTCGGTGTAGCCGGGCCGGTGCACCGTCGAGCGCGTGTTGGCCTTGGTCACCACCAGCAGCGGCAGGGGGTCGCGCGCCAGGGCGCGGGCCTGCGGCGGCAATGCGGCGAAGCTGGCCGACGACTGCTCGGCCGCGGTCTCCCGCAGCACGCCGAGGCCGCTGCCGGGGACGAGCCGCAGCCCGTCTTCGCCGTGCTCCGTCACGAGGTCGTGGCGCCGGTAGCCGAGCAGCGTGAAGTACTGGTTGGCCAGCCATTGCAGGAAGGCGCGGCTTTCGGCGACCTGCGCTGCCGGCAGCGACGCCGGCACGGTATCGAGCTCGGCGATCGCCTCCTGCAGGCGCGCCAGCATCGGCTTCCAGTCCTCGACGGCGGCGCGCACGTCGCCGAGCACGCGCTCGATGCCCGCGACCAGCTCGTTGCGCTGCTGCGCATCGACCAGCCGGTCGACCTCGACGTGCATCCACGATTCGCGCGCGGCCTCGGGGGCTTCGCGGCGCGGGTCGATGGAGGCCAGCCGCCCGCCGGCGTTGCGCTCGACCGCGAAGATCGGATGCACGATCAGGTGCAGCGTCAGCCCCTGCCGGTTGATCTCGGTCGTGGTCGAGTCGACCAGGAACGGCATGTCGTCGTTGACGATCTGGATCACCGAGTGGCGCGAGGCCCAGCCGTCCTCGGCCAGCGTGGGGCTGAGCACGCGCACCTTCGGCGCGCCCGGCGTGCGGGTGGCGCCGAACTGCCAGTGCGACAGCACCGCGCCCGACAGGTCCTCGGGTGCGCGCTCGACGAGATCGTCGTCGTCGAGCTGGCGGAAGTACTCGCGCGCGAAGCCCTCGAACATGGGGCGCCGCTCTGCGGGCAGGCGGGACGCGGCGAGCGCCAGCACCGTATCGAGCCGCTCGAGTCGCAACGCATCGGTCGGGGCGTTCATCGGGTTGTCTCCTCTCTCTGTTCTGCGCGACGAGGCCTTTGCTGCTGAGGGTTCTGGAGGAACAGCCCCATGGCATAAGTCCGAACCTCCCTCGGCAGCGTGACGCACTGGGTGAGCCGCACTAGCGTCCGAACACGCCTTTCATCCTGCAGATATTTCGCGAGGCGTGCTAGGAACCACCCCGTGAGGAGCAGGTTCATCGCCAGCCAGACCACGTTGGCGACCATAAGGGCCTGCACTTGCCCATTCGACATCCAAGGCAGCGCCAAGTACTGCAGCGTTATCAGCACGAGCAACGCGAACGAGCTTGCACCCGCCGGCTTGACACCGGTTTCGAGCAAGGACGCCGTCAGTGCCACCTTCGCGGTCGCCCTACGCTGCAGCAGCAGAGTGGCAAAGGACACGACGAGCGGATACACCGGGGCGACGACGGTCGCCTGTACCGACCAGGCGGTACCGAAGAACCCCGGCAGGTCGGACCGACCCCATTTCTTCAGCGGCCGGCAACAGCACTCGGCCAATGCCAGTGGGAACACCGCGATGCAGGCCCAGGCAAGAACATCTGCCATGAGGAAAACCACGGGTGCGTCGCCGCGCTCGACAGAAGGCGCTGGAGCCATGTGTTTCGGCGCAAGTCGCGCCTTGCCACTGGCGCACGAACTGTCCCACCCGCCAGGAAAGCGACCCCAGTAAACGTCGCGGTATGACCACGACCAACGTTCGCACCACGGCGGTGAGTATCCGGTCCACTGGCTTTGACATGTTCTTCTTCGCGCGTTGGCAAGGGCGGTAGCGTAGTCGACCCTTGCGAGCCCCGGCTCTGCCATCCGCCCCACCAGACCGTTCGATGCTATCGCTATGCGGCGCGTGGCCCCGTGGACCCTGTTGAGCGCGCCCGGGCGGCGGGCACTCAATCGGCAACTCAATAGCCGCGGGTGACCCGCGGGGACCATGAACGGTTAGCGGGCTTGGCGGCTGCCCGTCGCGACCGGCTGCGATTGTCCGTTCAGCGTCGCCGACGATCGTCCGCTGTAGGACGAGTTACCTCGACGTCGGCTTTCTGGCAAGGTGGCGAAGCCGACGAACTGGTACTTGCGACTGCGAAGCGGAACTACAAGGTTTGCGACTTGACGCCCAAACGGCGGACAGACGTCGTCGCACGTCGACCTGTGCAAGCGGCGCCTCGCAGCCACTGCTTCGCGGCTGAGGGACAAGACCCAGGCCGCTCTGGACGCATCTCGAGAAATTTCAAAGCGATGAGCTATCTGAAGGTTCGTTTGAGTGCCGTCCACGGTCCTGGCGCTCGGTCGCATGAAGTGGGCAGCTTTGCATAGGTATGCATGGTTGAGGCTCGAATCACGCACAATCGACCGCGAGAAACATGGTCACAACGCGGCAAGCGGCGGCGGCGACGAAGGTCGCGCGACGTGCCCTCGCCTTCTTCGTTCTCGGCGTGGTCGCTGCGTCGGCGTGCGTTTTCGCTGCGCCGGGCGTACTGCCGGCCGACATCGGCTGGCCGGAGTATGGTGGCGACGCCGGCGGGCGACGCTACAGCGACGCGGCGCTCGTCACCCCCGCCAACGTCGATGAGCTGCGGCGGCAGTGGCTCTATCGCACCGGCGATGCGTCGAGCCGGCCTGTGGCGCTGATGCGCCGTGTGAAGTTCGAGACGACGCCCATCCTCGTCGCCGACAAGCTCATCCTGTGCTCGTCGTTCAACGAGATCATCGCCCTCGATCCGGCGACGGGCGCCGAAGCGTGGCGGTACGACCCGAAGGTGGCGATCGATCGGCGGCCGGCGAATCGCTTCAATTGCCGCGGCGTCGCGCAATGGCGCGATCCCGCGGCATCGGCCGACGCGCCCTGCGCGTTGCGCGTTCTGAGCGCGACGACCGACGCGCGCCTGATCGCCCTCGACGCTCGCACCGGCCGCAGCTGCGCTGGCTTCGGCAAAGGTGGCCAGGTCGAGATCGATGCCGGCGAGCTTCTCTGGCCGGGCGAGTTCCAGATCTCGTCGGCGCCGGTCGTGGTCGGTGATGTCGTGGTCGTCGGTTCGTCGATCAACGACAACGGCCGCGTCTCGGCGCCCTCGGGACGCGTGCGCGCGTTCGACGTGCGCAGCGGCGCGCCGCGCTGGGGCTGGGAGCCGCTCGTGCCGCAACCCGGCACGACGACGGGCGCCGCGAACGTCTGGGCGCCGATGTCGGTCGACGCTAAGCGCGGCCTGGTCTTCCTGCCGACGTCGAGCCCCAGCCCGGATTTCTACGGCGGCCTGCGCCCCGGTTCGAACGAGCATGCCGATTCGGTGGTCGCGCTGCACGCAGCCGACGGCACGCTCGCCTGGGCATTCCAAATCGTCAAGCACGACGTCTGGGACTACGACGTCCCGGCGCAGCCGACGCTGGCCACGCTGATGATCGCCGGCCGCCCCCGCGACGTCGTCGTCCAAGCGACCAAGCAGGGCATGGTCTTCGTCCTCGACCGCGACAGCGGCGCGCCGGTCTTCCCGGTCGAAGAGCGCGCGGTGCCGCAAGGCGGCGCCCCCGGCGAGGTGCTCTCGCCAACGCAGACCTTTCCTTCCGACATGCCGGCGCTCGTGCCGTCGACACTGCGCGCGGACGACGCGTTCGGCTCCACGCCATGGGATCGCGGCGCCTGCCGCGATCGCATCGCCTCGTTGCGCAACGAAGGCCTCTACACGCCGCCGACCTTGCAGGGAACGATTCTCTTTCCCATGACCGGCGGCGGCGCCAACTGGGGTGGCGTGGCGATCGATCCGCGCGGCATCGTCTTCGTCAACACGACGCGCGCCGCGCACGTCGTGCGTCTGATTCCACGTGCCGACTTCGCAGCGACCAAGGCGTCGAACCCGGGCAAGGAAGTGAGCCCGCAGACCGGAGCGCCGTTCGGGATGATCCGCGAGACGTTGCTCTCTCCGATCGGCACGCCGTGCAACCCGCCGCCCTGGGGAACGATCGCTGCGCTCGACCTGCATCAGCGCAAGATCCTCTGGGAGGCGCCGCTCGGGACGACCGAAGACATCTTCCCGCTCGGCGTCGCGCTCGCTACTGGGACACCTAACTTCGGCGGCCCCGTCGCGACGGCGGGCGGCCTGGTCTTCATCGGCGCAGCGATGGACCGCTACCTGCGCGCGTTCGATGCGGCGAACGGCGCCGAGCTGTGGCGCGGCCGACTTCCCGCATCGGCGATGGCCACGCCGATGACTTACGTGTGGCACGGACGA
>DASXXO010000081.1:0-10416 GCA_036503045.1 Caldimonas sp.
CCGACCTGCCCGCCAGGACGCTCGAGGAGTTCATCGCCTACGCCAAGGCCAATCCGGGCAGGCTCAGCTACGCGTCGACCGGCGTCGGCACGTCGTCGCACCTGTCGAGCTTCATGCTCGGCAAGCGCATCGGCGCCGAGACCCAGCACATCCCCTACAAGGGCGCCGACGCGTTGATCGATCTTCTCGGCGGCCGGACCGAGTTCATGTTCGCCACCATTCCGTCGGTGATCGGCTTGATCAAGGCGGCCCGGCTGCGCCCGTTGGCGGTCAGCAGCCTGCGGCGCTCGCGCTCGCTGCCCGATGTTCCAACCGTCGCAGAAAAAGGCTTCCCGGGCTTCTCGGCCGGGTCGTGGTTCGGCTTCTTTGCGCCGAAGGGCACGCCGGCGGCGGCCGTCGCGGTGATCAACAAGGCGGTCAACGAAGCCCTGCCTTCCCTGGAGGCGCAGATGATCGGCGAGGGCGCAGACCCGGTCGGCGGCAGCGCCGCGCAGTTCGCCCAGTTCACGCAGCAGGAATTCGAGAAGTGGCGAGCGATCGTCCGTGAATCCGGCGCAAAGGCGGAATAGGCAAGCGGTCCTGCGCTCAGTCCTTCAGCGCCGCCCTGAGCAGGCGACGCTGACAAGCACGGTCTCCGTGCGTTCGCGCTCAGACGTGCTCGATCACTCCCTCGATCGGGTCGGCACGCGCGGTCCATGGCGCGCGTTGCACCATTCGCATGGTGTCGGCGTAACCCGCCTCGCGGCGTGCCCGGATGCCATGCGGCGTGAAGTCGATGTCCTTGGTGTGGTCCTCGCTCTCGACGCGCGGGGCGAGCAAATGCGCGACGTGCATCTGCGTGCCGCAGCCCCACGAGGTGAGCTCCTTGACCTTCGCGACGGCCTGCTTGGCGACGGGAAGCTCCTTGGTCAGCTCGCGGATGACATGGCGCAGGTGGTGGATCTGCTTCTGGCGCGCGATGTGGCTGTCGGCGCGGCTCGCGAATTGGATGTCCTTGGTGCGCGCCATTACCTCCCAGATCGAGCTCGGCTCGGCCGCCTTCTGGTGCCAGACGTTGACCGCGAAGATCAGCGAGTCGCGGCGCGGCTTGTCGTCGAGCACTGCCTCGATCGGCGTGTTCGAGTAGAGGCCGCCGTCCCAGTACGGTTCGCCGTCGATGCGCACCGCGCCGAATGCCGGCGGCAGCGCGCCAGAAGCCATCACGTGGTCGACGCCGAGCAGCGTCTCGCGCGAATCGAAGTAGCGCATCTGGCCGGTGCACACGTTCACGGCGCCGACGGTCAGCCGCGTCCGGCAGTCGCCCAAGTACTTCCAGTCGACCAGAGGCTCGAGCGTCGCGCGCAGCGGCGCCGTGCTGTAGTAGGACGCCTGCTCGACGCCGGTGCTGGCCCGCGTTCCGCGCAGCGCCGCCGGGTTCGGAATGAAGAACGACGGGATTCCGCGCAGCACCGTGTTCATCGTGCCGAGCGTCGCCAGGACGCCGAATGGGTCGAGCGGGCTCGGCGCGAAGCCCTGCTGCTCGAGCTGGCGCCAGAACGCGTCGAGCCGATCGAGCCGATGCTCGGGTGCGTTGCCGCAGATCAGCGCGGCGTTGATCGCGCCGATCGACGTGCCGATCACCCAATCCGGCTCGACGCCCGCCTCCTGCAGCGCCTGGTAGACGCCGACCTGGTAGGCGCCGAGCGCGCCGCCGCCCTGCAGAACGAGAACGACCTGTCCGGGCAGCGACGGCTTCGCGGGCCCCCGGCGCGCCGATTTCCGGAGACCCTTGTTGGTGCTCATGCGCTTGCCTCCTCGTGCGCCGGATAGGTCGTCTGCCGGCCCACATCCTTTCGCAGGTCGACCGCGACGCAGGCTTGTTCCGTCGCTTCAGGACGCGCGGGCAAGACCAGAGGATTCTCGGTCAGGCGCGCGACCGATCGCGTGCGAAGAATGCCTGCACGGTCGCGATTCGGTTTCGCGCCGCTCGTCAACGCACCGCGGAGCAAGACATGGACACAACGACCTACCTTACGCTCGACAAGGAAGAGCGGTCACTGCGCCGCTCGGACGTCGACGCGCTCGCCGCGCAGATCGGCGGCGGCGTCCTCGACCCCGCGCACCCGGGCTACGACGAGGCGCGCAAGATCTGGAATGCGACGGTCGACCGCCGCCCGGCGCTGATCGCGCGCTGCGCCGACGCGCGCGACGTGCAGGCGGCGCTTCGCTTCGCCGCCGCGCACCGGATGCTACTCAGCGTGCGCGCCGGCGGCCACCACATTGCCGGCAACGCCATCGCCGAAGGCGGCCTGGTGATCGATCTCTCGGCGATGCGCAAGGTTGACGTCGACCCCGCGCGTCGCACCGCGCGTGTTGGCGCCGGCGCGCTCCTCGCCGATTTCGACAAGGCCGCGCAAGCGCACGGCCTGGCGACGCCGCTCGGCATCAATTCGACCACCGGCGTCGCTGGCCTCACGCTCGGCGGCGGCTTCGGCTGGCTCACCCGCTCGTACGGCCTCACGATCGACAACCTGCTGAGCGCGACCGTCGTCACCGCCGATGCGCAGGTGCGCGTCGCCTCTGCCGAGACAGAGCCCGAGCTGTTCTGGGCGCTGCGCGGCGGCGGCGGCAACTTCGGCGTGGTCACGTCGTTCGAGTTCAGGCTGCACCCGGTCGGCCCCGAGCTTTTCGCCGGTCTCGTCGTCTACCCGTTCGCTCAGGCGCGCCAGGTCCTGCGGGCGTGGCGCGACTTCAATCTCGACGCGCCCGACGCGCTGAGCGTGTGGACGGTGCTGCGCAAGGCGCCGCCACTGCCGTTCCTGCCCGCGTCGGCGCACGGTCAGGAGGTGGTGATCTTCCCGCTCGTCCACAGCGGCGGCGTCGCGGACGGCCAGCGCATCGCCGACCCTGTGCTGCGCTTCGGCGATCCGCTCGGCGTCCATGTCGGACCGACGCCGTACGCCGGATTCCAGCAGGCGTTCGACCCGCTACTCACCCCGGGCGGGCGCAACTACTGGAAGTCGAACAACTTCAGCCGCCTGAGCGATGCCGCGATCGACGTCGCGATCGCGTCGGCGGGGACCCTGCCCGGGCCCGAATGCGAGATCTTCCTCGCCCAGCTCGGCGGCGCGATGGCGCGCGTCAAGGCCGACGCGACCGCGTTCGTCGCCCGCGACGCGCGCTACATCATGAACGTGCATGGCCGCTGGTCCGACCGCAGCGACGACGAGCGCGTGCGCACGTGGGCGCGGCGCGTCTTCGAGGAGACGGCTCCGCACGCGACCGGCAGCGGCTACGTCAACTTCCTGACCGAGGACGAAGGCGAGCGCGTCGCCGCGAGCTACGGGACGAACTACCCGCGCCTGCAGGCCGTCAAGCGGCGCTTCGATCCGGACAACCTGTTCCGCATGAACCTCAACATCGAGCCGGCCGCGGCGCGAGCGGCACCCGCCTCTGCATGAACGCAGTCGACGCGCGTGGCTGCGCGATCTCGGGGTCGACGCCAGCGGCGCGCGACGCCTACGAGCACGCGCTCGCGCGCGCCCTGGCTTGGCGCAGCGACAGCGCCGCGCCGCTCGCGCGTGCGCTCGACGAGGCGCCCGGGTTCGTGATGGCGCCCGTGCTGCAGGCGTACCAGCTCGTCTGCAGCCGCGACCCGCGCAGCCTCGCCGCGGCGCGCCCGATCGCCGCGCGCGCCGCGGCGCTGGCCGCCAACGCGCGCGAGCGCCTTCACCTCGCGGCGATCGACGCGGTGCTCGGCGACGACTACGAGCGCGCGAAGGCACGGCTTTCCGAGCTGCTCGGCAGCCATCCGCGCGACGTGCTCGCGCTGCAGGTGGCGCACGCGTTCGACTACATCACCGGCGAGACGACACGCATGCGCGAGCGCGTCGCCGCCGTCCTGCCCGCCTGGTCGCCCGAGCTGCCGGGTCGCGACGCGGTGGTCGCGATGCACGCGTTCGCGCTCGAGGAGTGTCGCGAATTCGGTCCGGCCGAGGATGCGGCGCGCGCCGCGCTCGCGCTCAATCCGCTCAACGCGCGTGCGCACCACGTCATGGCGCACGTTCTTCGAGATGACGGCGCGCCCTGCTGCGGGCTTGCGCTGGATGGACGCGCACGTCGCGAGCTGGGGCGTCGACACCGTGGTGCGCACGCACGGCCATTGGCACGCCGCGCTGTTCCACCTCGCCGAAGGACACGCGGATCGCGCGCTGGCGTCCTACGACCTGCACATCCAACCCGATACGCCGGGCGACGTCGCCGACCTGATCGACGCTTCGTCGTTGCTTTGGCGCATCGAGCTGCGCGGCGGCGCCGCCGGCGCGCGCTGGCGCCGTCTCGCCGCTGCCTGGGAGCGCCATCTGACCGACGCGTTCTGCAGCTTCACCGACGTGCACGCGATGCTCGCTTTCGTCGGTGCCGGCGACGACAAGCGCGCGGCGCGCCTCGAGCGCGCCGTCGCCGGCGCGCAGTCGCTGCCGACCCGCTACGGCGCGACGACGCGCGACATCGGCCTACCGGCATGCCGGGCGCTGCGCGCGTTCGGGCGCGGCGACGATGCGCTCGCGGTCGCGCTGTTCGCCAGCCTGCCTCCGCTCGCGCACTGCCTCGGCGGCAGCCAGGCGCAGCGCGACGTGCTCGATCTGACGGGGCAGCGCGCCGTCGAGCGGCTGCGCCGATGCGTACGCGCAGCCGCCCTCCCGAGGCGGCGGTCGATGCCGGCAGTGGCGACGGCGGTGGTCGCGTTCACGGTGCGGCCGCGAGCGGCTTGAGCTCGCCGAAGAGCGTCGGGATCAGCTCGCTCACGGTCGGATGGATGTGGACCGCGTGCCTGATCACCTTGTACGAGGCGTCGGCGGCCATCACGTCGAGCAGCGAATGGACAGCCTCGTCGCCCTCGATGCAGAGCAGCGACGCGCCGAGGATGCGCTCGCTCTCGGCGTCGACCAGCACCTTCATGAAGCCCTGCGTTTCGCCGCGCTCCTTGGCGCGGCCGACGCGCGTCATCGGCATCACGCCGACGAGGGCCGGCTTGCCGCGCGCGCGTACCTCGGCCTCGCTCATGCCGACCCGGCCGAGCGGCGGGTCGATGAAGAGCGCGTAGGCGGTGATGCGGTCCTGTACGCGGCGCTTGCCGCCGTGCAGCAGGTTGGCGGCGACGATTTGGTGATCGTTGAACGAGGTGTGGGTGAACGCGCCCTTGCCGTTCGCGTCGCCGAGCGCCCAGACTCCCGTGACGTTGGTGCGCAGCTCGTCGTCGACGACGATGAAGCCGCGCGCGTCGGTCGCGATGCCGGCCTTGTCGAGGCCGAGGTCATCGGTGTTGGCCTTCCTGCCGACGGCGGCGAGCAGGTGGCTGCCTTCGAGCTCGTGCGCGCTGCCGCCGGCAGAGAACGCGATGCGCACGCCCTGTCCGCCGGCGCCGTGAGTCACCTTGGCGCTTTGCACCGAGAAGTGGAACGCGATGCCCTCGCGCTCGAGGATCGCCTGCACCTCGCGCGACACCTCGGCGTCCTCGCGCGCGATCAGCCGGTCGCCGTACTCGACAACCGTGACGCGCGCGCCGAAGCGGCGGTACATCTGCGCGAACTCGAGGCCGACGTAGCTGCCGCCGGCGACGATCAGGTGCTCGGGGAGCGAGTCGAGCGCCATCATCGTCGTGTTGGTCAGCACCGGCACGTCGGCGATGCCGTCCCATTGCGGCAGCACCGGCCGGCCGCCGACGTTGAGGAAGATCAGCGGCGCGGTCAGCGTCGCGCCGTTCACCTCGACCGCGTGCGGCCCGGTGAAGCGCGCCTGGCCCCAGACGAGCGTGAGGTTCGCCGTTGCCGCGATCCAGTTCGTGAGGGACTCGATCGACTCCCCGACGACGCGGTCCTTGCGCGCCTTCACTTCCTTCATGTCGACGCGCATCGGCCCGTCGAAATGGACGCCGTAATCGGCCGCGCGCCGCACGACGTGCGCGGCGCGTGCGCTCGCGACGAGCGTCTTGGTCGGGATGCAGCCGTCGTTGACGCAGGTGCCTCCGAGGTGCTCGCGCTCGACCAGCGCGGTGCGCATTCCCGCCCTGGCGAGGCGGACGGCGAGGAACGGGCCGGCCTGGCCGGCGCCGATCACGATCGCGTCGTACGAGGTGGTCGTCGTCATGCGGTCTCCTGGTGCCGTCCGGGCGTGCGTCGCCCCCGCATCATCGTCGCACTCGCCGGCTCGCGGATTACCTCCGCTTCGTCGATCTTGTCGCTCCCGGCAGCCGACGAGACTGCGTCGCGCTGAAGCGCTCCGGCCTCGGCCAGAATCGCCGCCATGACGGCGGCGACCCATTCCCCGCGCAAGGCGGCTGCCTGGATGGCGGGCTGGCTCTCGGCAATGGTCGTGATGGCGGTCGCCGGCCGCGAAGCAGCGCGCACGCTGCACGTGTTCCAGATCATGGAAATGCGCGCGCTGCTCGGCTTCGCCATGCTCTGGCCGCTGGTGCATGCGAGCGGGGGGCTCGGCGCGATGCGCACCCATCGGCTCGGCCAGCAGATCGCGCGCAACGCGGTCCACTATTCTGCGCAGTTCGGCTGGTTCTTCGCTCTGACGCTGATCCCGCTTGCGCAGGTCGTCGCGATCGAGTTCACGATGCCGATCTGGACCGCGCTGCTCGCGGTCGCGTTCCTCGGCGAGCGCCTCGGCGCGGCGCGCATCGTCGCCGTGGGCCTGGGGCTGGTCGGCGTCGCCGTGATCGTCCGGCCCGGCCTCGAGCACGTCGACCCCGGCCAGCTGATCGCGCTCGCCGCCGCGGTCGGCTTCGCGATCTCGATGATCCTCGTCAAGTCGCTGACCAGGACCGACAGCACCGTCGCGATCATCTTCTGGATGCTCGTCGTCCAGGCGGTGATCGGCATCGTCCCGGCGGTGCTCGTCTGGCGCACGCCCGGCGCCGCGGTGTGGCCGTGGATCATCGTGATCGCGCTGTGCGGCACCTACTCGCACTACTGCATGACGCAGGCGCTGCGCCATGCCGAGGCGACGATGATCGTGCCGATGGATTTCCTGCGCGTCCCGCTCACCGCGGTCGCCGGCTGGCTCGTGTACGGCGAGCGCATCGACCTCTTCACCGTGGCGGGCGCCGGACTGATCCTGGTCGCCAACCTCCTCAACCTGCGCCGGACGACCCCGGCGGCGAAGGACCCTCGCATGGTCACGTCCCCATGAGCGCCATCCCGTTCAACACCACGCCGGCCGCCGCGCCCGCCGCGCCGCGCTGGCGCTGGCTGCCCGCGCCGAACAGCTGGAAGTACCACGCGCTCCTGCTCGCGCTCGGCATCTTCGTCCTCGGTCCGCTCGGCGGGCTGACGGCGTCGTACATGAACTTCTCGATCGGCTTCTTCGTCGGCGGCCAGGTGCTCGCGGGTCTCCTCGGATCGACCGTTACCTACGGCTACGGCGCCGAGGGCAAGCACGGCGCGAACTACATCCAGACCGCGGCGGCGTCGGTCGCCGGAATGAGCGCGATGGGCGTGCTGATCCAGGCGATGGTCTGGCTCGGCCTGCCGCAACCGCCGATGTGGCAGCTCGTTCTCTACATGCTGACGATCGGCATGTTCGGCGCTGGCATCGGCATGCTCTACACGCCGATCCTGGTCGACCGCATGAAGCTCGTCTTCCCGTCGGGGCTGGCGGTCGCCAACATCCTGCGCGCGCTCACCGATCCGGTGCTGCTGAAGCGTTCCGTGTCGCTCCTCGGCGGCGGCGTCGCGACGGGGCTCGTCGGCGGTATCGCGGCGGCCAAGATCGGCGTGCTCGGCGCGATCGAGCTCTCGACCTCGACCTTCGGTGCCGGCATGGTCGTCGGCGCGCGCATCGGCCTCGCGGCGGTGACCGGTGGCGTGATCGGCATCCTACTCAAGCCCTATTTCATCTCGATCGGCTGGCTGCAGGCGGGCGACCCGCCGAGGAAGATCATGTTCCTGATCGCGCTCGGCTTGATCATGGGCGCGGCGATCGTCGACATGACGCTGATCTTCGGCCGCGCCGTCCGGCGCTGGCGCGAGACCGCGGGCGTGCCGGCCGTGGCCGGAGGAGACGTCGCGGTGCACGGCTGGCGGCGCGTGCACACGGTTCGCCTCGTGGTCTGGTCGATTGCCTGGGGTGCGGCGATCGTTGCCGTCGGTCATCTGGTCCTGCACCAGCCGGTGCTCTACCTCGTCGTCGCCCTCGTGCTGGTGTGCGTGTTCGCGCTCGTCAACGGCATCTCGCTCGGCATCAGCGACTCGAACCCGATCTCCTCGGCGTTCGTCGTCTCGATCGTCATCCTGGCGGCGATCGGCCTGAAGGATCCTGCGGTGGGACTGATGGCGGGCACCGTGCTGCTTGTCTCGACCAGCGTTGCCTGCGACATGCAGCAGGACCGCTCGACCGGCGCGCGCCTCGGCACCAACCGCGTCATGCAGTTCCGCTACCAGGCGGCCGGGATCTTGGTCGGCGCGCTCCTCGCAGTTGGCTTCGCGCGCCTCTTCATGGCCGCATACCCGGTGCTGCTGCTCGACCAGACGGCGATGAGCGAGGGCCAGCAGCCGGCGCAGTGGAACGCCGCGATGACGTTCAAGTTCGTCGGCATCCTGAAGAGTCTGACCGACGACAAGCCGTACCAGCGCACGGCGATCTGGATCGGCATCGCCACGGGACTCTTGATTGAGCTCGTCCGCAAGCTCGTACTCGCGCGCGGGCGGTGGCAGAGCTACAAGAAGACGCGCGTCGGCGGCGCGGTCGACTTCGTGCTCGATTCGACCGTGCTCTCAACGCCGTATGCGATGTCGTTCGGCGGCTTCGTCAACCTCGCGACGTCGCTCTGGCTTGGCGCCGGGGGCGTCGTCGCGAGCCTGATCGATGCCAACGCGGCACGCAGGAAGAAGCGCAGCGAGCCGGGCGATGCGGGCGAGCTGCCGTCGGACATGACCGGCACATCGCTCTTCGGCGGTGGATTGATCGCCGGCGATGCGCTCGCGGCGCTCGGCCTCGGCCTGATCGCGCTGGCAGGGCTCGTCGTCGGCTGAGCTGCCGCTTCTCAGCTGGTCAGCGGCCCATGCGCCGGTTGTAGGCGCTCAACCACCGGTCGTGCAGCGATGGGTTGCTCTCCTTCGAGTCGGGGGCGCTGAAGGTCACCTGCAACGTGTTGTCGGCCTGCGGCCGCACGTCGATAGTGACGGGCGCACCGGCCGTGGAACCGGTGATGCGGCCGCTGGCGCGGTCCGCGTTCGTGATTTGCACGCCGACGTCGGCCGCGGCGCCGAGCGCGGCATCCCACGATCGGTCGAAGCTCGGTGGACTCGAGACCGTCGTGGTCGGATAGGGATAGGGATAGGGCGCGACGACGCAGCCGACGAGGAGAGCCGAAGCGGCAGCGATCGAGAGATAGAGCAGTCGGGTCATGGCCGGGTTCCTCGCAGCGACCTCGTGATCGTAGCGCTTCGTGTTGCGTGAGCCGTCGCAGCGCTGCCTCTCGTGATCGATCCAGCTACTGCGCCGGCATGTGACGCAGTTGGAGAAATCCGCTGACAACTTTGCATTGAGCAATATCGACTTGACCTGCGCCGAGGATGCTCCGCAGGCATGCCGGACTCTTCGGCCCGGCTTAGCGCAGGAGATCTTCATGCCCCGTTCCCGACACGCATTCCTGGCCCTGGCCGCTGGGTTGGCCACGACGCTCGCCGCTGCCCAATCGGCGCCGACGGCGGCAGGCGAAGGGTCCAATTTCACTCAGCACAAGCAGCAGGAGCTGACACGCATCAACACGCACCTGCAGATCCTGCAGACGCTGCAGAGTTGCGTCCAGTCCGCTGCGAATCCTGCCGATATGAAGCGCTGCAACGAGGTCGCGCGTGCGGCTCGGCCGCACGGCGGCTGAGCGGACCAGTGCCTCGCTGACGAAGCGGCGGCTCTCGATCGGCGATCCGGCTAGCGCGCCCTGGCCAGGTTCGCCAGGTAGTAAGCGAGATCGGGCAGCTCCTGCGCCTCGACTCCCGCCAGCGTCTCGTTCATCGCCGGCGTGTAGCCGACGCGCGTGCCGGCCTTGAACTCGGCGAGCGTTTTGGCGAGGTAGTCTTCGCGTTGTCCGCCGACTCGCGGGACCTGCTTGTCGCCTGCGTAGTCGTCACCGTGGCACGACGCACAGCGGTAACGCTGGGCGAGCGCGGCGCCGCGCGCCATGCGCGCCGGGTCGGCGGCCGCTGCCGCCGCGGGCGGTGCCGGCGGCAGCTTGCCGATCGTCTCCGAGTACGCGCGCAGGTCCGCGTCGGTCATCTCGCGAGCGATCGCGGTCATCGCCGGATTGGCGCGCCGTCCGGCGCGAAACAGGAACAGCTGCGTGATCGCGTAGAACGCGTGCTGGCCGGCGAGCGCCGGCGTCTCGACCGTCGTGCTCACGCCGCCGGCGCCGTGGCATTGCGCGCAGAT
>DASXXO010000082.1:0-5943 GCA_036503045.1 Caldimonas sp.
GATGACAATTTCCAACCACTTCGCTGCTCTTCTCGACCCCGTCGGGATCCTCAGCGCCTGCGCCCAGTCCGGCGCGCTCGATGCCCTGCCCGTCAGCGTCAAGCGCAGCGCAGATCGCATGAGTCCCAGCGTAGCCGGTGAGCTGGCCGAGCACGACCGGGCGGTCGACGAGCTCTACCGGGAGCTGATCGCGAAGGCCTCCAAGACGTCGCCCGCGAAGTCGAAGGAGAGAGTGCGTAACCAAGAGGCCTGAGAGGCGGCGCGTCGCCGCCTGAGACCCTCGCCGGGTCTTGGCGGGCGCTCAGGCCTAGTGCAGCGGATTCGGCGCTGCAGGCCGGTCCTTGGCGGCGCTCCCTCCCCGCTGCGAAGCGAGCGATGGACGCACCGGTCAGCGCCGCCCTGGCGGCAGCCGCGGTGTGCACGGCCGCGTAGGCCCTAGGTCCAATGGCAGCGATCGCTCCGACTGCCCACGATCGGGCCCGGCCGCGTCCGTCGCCGACGAATTGGTCGTGGTTGCGCGCGCGCGAGAGGAGCAATGCGATGGCAGGCGGCGGATGAGACCGATCACCGACCACCCGGCATTCGTCCTGCTGCTGTCGCTGGCGTTGCTCTGGCCTTCGGCGCTCCTCGGCGCGTTCATGCTGCGCCGCGAGCGGGCGATCCCGGACGACGTCGACAAGCACTATGGGCTGATCCTCGGCGCGACGCTTACCCTGCTGTCCCTGATCGTCGGTTTCAGCTTCTCGATGGCGGTCGGTCGCTACGACCAGCGCAAGAACCTCGAGGAGGAAGAGGCGAATGCGATCGGCACCGAATACGTTCGCGCCGAGTTGCTCCCTGCGGCGGCGGCGGCGCGGGTGCGCGCGCTGCTCAAGAGCTATCTCGAGCAGCGGATCATCTTCTACACCGAGCGCGAGGAGGAGGTGCTGCGGCGCAATGCCGCACGCACCGCGGAGTTGCAGCGTGACCTTTGGAAGGCGGTCTCGGAGGTTGCGGCCGAGCGGCAGACGCCGACCATCGCCCTGGCCGCGATGGGCATGAACGACGTGCTGAATGCTCAGGGATATACCCAGGCGGCGTGGTGGAACCGCATTCCCGTGGCTGCGTGGCTGCTGATGCTCGCCATCGCGGTGTCAAGTTGCGTGCTCGCCGGCTATGGTGTGCGCAGCCTCCGGTCGGAGCGCATGCTGCTGATGGTGCTGCCGCTGGTCGTCTCGCTTTCGCTGTTTCTCATCGCCGAGATCGACAGTCCGCGCACGGGCCTCATCCGCGTCACCCCGCAGAACCTCCTGAGCATCGTCGACAAGATTCAAGCGCCTTGACCGGCGCGGTGCTGGCACGACCGGGGCATCGGGTCTTTCGCGCCAGGCGTTCGAGGTGTTCGCGCGCGCCGGCGGCGCCTGATCGGCACCGTCGTGCGGCCCCGCGGATCGATCAGGACCCCGGTTGAGGAAGCGGGCGCAGCGTCAGTGCCCCGACTCGCGTCCTGAGGCTGCACGCGTGAACTCGGAGACGGGCGCGTCGAAGAGGTCCGGCGCGCCGCCGCGGCGAGCGCCTTCGATTGCCAGCAGGCGGCGCTTCGTCACGGTGCCTCCGGGGGCCGAGAAGCCGCCGAGGCCGTTGCCGCTGGCGACGATGCGATGGCAGGGCACCACGAGCGGCCAACGGTTGCGGCCGAGCGACCGGCCCACCTCGCGTGCCGTCGCGCCATCACCGACGCGCGCCGCGAGATCGCCGTACGTGAGGACGTGGCCGGGCGCGATCGCGCGCGCGGCGCGGTAGACGCGGCGGTCGAACGGCTCGACGTCGGCGAGATCGAGCACGACGCCGGCGAAATCGACGCTTTCTCCGGCGACAAGGCGAGCGAGCGCCTCGACCACGTGGGCCATCGCACCGACCGGCGGCGCCGCGTGCGCGCGCGGCGCGCGGCGCAAGACCTGGCGGCGCAGGTCCGCACCCTCGGCCGCGGGAAGCCAGATGCCGGTCAGCCCGATATCGTTCCAGGCGACCGCGCACGTGCCGATCGCGGTCGCGAACAGGGTGTACGAATGCGCTTGCGCCATGGCGCCGATCCTAATGCGGCATCGCCGGCGCGCCCGCTTCGTCGCGCAGCCGACGTCTGCGCCGAGGAGTTGGCGTTGCACCCGAAAGGCTGCGCCGGCGGTGTCGTGCCGCGCGCCGCGGGCCCGGACAATCTGACCGATGCTCGATCTTCTGCCACTCCGACGGCGCAGCCTCAGCTGCGGCATCGTCGTCCTCCTCGACACGCGCGAGCTGCTGCTCTGCCACGTCACCGGCCAGCGCCACTGGGATCTGCCGAAGGGCGGCATCGAGCCAGGCGAGACGGAATGCGCCGCGGCGCTGCGCGAGACGCGCGAGGAAACGGGGCTGCGCTTGGACGCCGAGCGGCTGCTCGACCTTGGCCGCCACGCCTACACGGCCAAGAAGGACCTGCATCTCTTCGCGTGCCTGTCCGTGCGGCACGATGCGCGGGCGCTGCACTGCGCGAGCTGCTTCGTCGAGCCGCTCTCGGGTCGGGCGCGCCCGGAGATGGACGGGTTCGGCTGGTTCGCCTTCGACCGCATCCGCGCGTTGTGTACGCCGAGGCTCGCCAGCATTCTCACGGCGCGTCTGCACCTCGACACGCTCGTCGCTCAGCTCGCTGCCGCGCGAAGCCAGCCCCTGGCGGCCTGACGGGACTGCCCCGGCGCAGCTAGCGCGAAAGCGCCAGCTTGACGCCGAAGCCGATCATGAAGACGCCGGCGGCACGACCGAACAGGCGGCCGATGCGCGGGTCGGGCGGGCGCATCCGCCCGGCGAGTCGATGCGTCAGCGCGGAGACGATGGCGCCGTAGACAAAGGTGAGCGCGGCGATCGTCGCCGCCATCGCCGCGAACGTGGCGAGGCCGGCCGGCCGCGCCGGATCGACGAAGAGCGGAAAGAACGCCAGGTAGAAAACGATCGCCTTCGGGTTGAGCAAGGTGATCGCGAACGCCTGACGGAAGTACTGGCCGGCGCGGAGCGTCCGCACCGGCGCATCGCCCGGCTTGGCCAGCAGCATGCGCAGTCCGAGCCACGCGAGGTACGCCGCGCCGAGCCATTGGACGCCGCGCAATGCCGTCGGCGTCGCGGCGAGCACGGCGGCGACGCCGGCCACGGCGAGCCACGTCAGCACCTGGTCGTCGCCGGCTGCGTCGGCAGACAATCGCGCTGCTCGATGTGCGACTCGCCATGACCGCCCTTGCAACGACCCGTGCGCCGGGCCCGGACGCTCTCGCACCGCTCGCCGTGTTCGTCGAGGCGGCGCGGGCGGCGCTCGCCGACGGCACGTTCGAATCGCTCGTGCTGTCAAAGCCGCGCGTGCCGAGCGGCGCGCCCAAGGCGGTGCGGATCCGCAGCATCGCGCTCAAGGGCAAGCCCATCCTCTCCTTCGTTGCGGTCCACCCGACACGCGACGTCACGCGCAACGTCGGCATCGACCCCGGGCTGGCAGAGATCGCCGCCCAGCTCGATCCCGGCCACCCGTCCTCGTTCGCCCATGCCACGCTGCATGCGCACGATGCCGACACGCACCTCCTGGTGAGCAGGAAAGGCCACGCGACCTTGCGGCGGCACTTCCGCGCCGAGGCGCCGACCCACGCCGCGGGCGCAGGTGCAGCGTGGCCGCCGCATGACCGCGAACGCGCGCGCCGGCTGCCGCTCGAGCTGCCGTTCCTCGCCGAGCTAGGCATCACCGACGCCGCGCATCGGCTGGTTCCGACGATGGCGCGCAAGTGGCGCCAGATCGACAAGTTCCTCGAGGTGCTCGACCACGCGCTCGATGCGCTGCCGGTCGAAGGCACCGCCAATGCGCCGCGGGCGCTCCGCGTCGTCGATTACGGCTGCGGCAAGGGGTACCTCACCTTTGCGGTCCACGAGCACCTGCACCGCCGCCTCGGCGTTAGACCGCAGGTGACCGGCGTCGAGCTGCGCGCCGACCTCGTCGAGTTCTGCAATGGCGTCGCGAGGCGTGCGCGGTGCGACGGGCTGTCGTTCGTGCAGGGCGATCTGCGCAGCGTCGCGCCCGCGGAGATGGACGTGATGATCGCCTTGCACGCGTGCGATACGGCGACCGACCACGCGATCGACCTCGGCGTGCGCGCGGGGGCGCGGATCCTCGTCTGCGCACCGTGCTGCCACAAGGAGCTGCGTCCGCAGCTCGCCAAGCCGGAACGCCTCGCCGGGCTGCTGCGCCACGGCGTCCACCTCGGCCAGGAGGCCGAGATGGTGACCGACAGCATGCGCGCGCTCCTGCTCGAGACCTGCGGCTATGAAGCGCGCGTCTTCGAGTTCGTCTCGCTCGAGCACACGAGCAAGAACAAGATGATCATGGCGCGGCGGCGCGATGCCGGCGGCGCGCAGGTGGCGCGCGCGCGCGCCGAGCTCGCCGACCTGAAGGACTTCTACGGCATCCGCAGGCAGTGCCTCGAGACGCTGCTCGCCCGTCGCGCGCAGACCGGCGCGGACGAATCTCAGGCCTGCCAGACGCCGTAGCCGGCTTCGCGCAGGCCGATGCCGAGCTCGACCTCCATCTCGCGTGCCGCGTCGTACGGCATCGGGTTGTAGACCTCGTAGAGCGCCGGCAGGAGGCGAACGCCGAACTCGCGAACGAAGCGGTTGGCCTGGATTCCCGCCATGTGGCGGTCGAAGCGCAGGTCGGGATCGAGCCCCGTCATGCCGACGTAGACGAACGGCTGGCCGAGCCGATAGCCGGGGTTCGCGCGCCGAAAGCTCGCCACGTTCCACACCCGGTCGTCGAGCTCGACGACGTAGACGTTGTAGCGGTGCGAGCGCTTTCTCGACGCGGCGGCGTTCACGCCGGCGCCCGCCTCAGGAGCAGGGAACGATCTTGAACTCGACGCGACGGTCGAGCGCGTCGACCGCGTTGTCGGTGCCGCTGCCGACGATGTTCTGGCGAAAGCCCATGCCGCTCGTCTTCGTCTTGGCGCCGAGCGACGGTGCCTCGGCGGCGAGCCGCTGCCGGATGAAGTTCGCGCGCTGCAGCGAAAGCGCGTCGTTGGCCGGCTCGGATCCGGTATGGCTCGTGTGGCCGACGATGTTCATGCAGACCTTCGCGCCGGTGCTCTCGCGCGCGATCTGGCGCAGCCACATCGGATAGGCTCCGCTCACCTTGGGATCGGACCAGAACTCGGTGCTGCCCGGGTTGAACAGGAACTTCACGCCGAGCTCGTTGTAGGCGATGCCGAGCGCGACGACGCGTCCGAACGCCTGCTCGGCCTCAGCGGTGCGGCCGAGCTTGGCGGCGGCGAGATAGATCCCGTTGACGACCCGCAGCTGCTCGCCGGTCGGCATCGCGAGGGCGCTCCGGTAGCGGCCGAGCGCCTCGACGTAGCGCTCCTCGTTGTAGAGCGTCGTCGCTTCGTGGATCAGCGACGCCTCGGCGATCCGCTCGAGATAGAACGGGTCGGCGTGTTGGCCCGGCGGCGTCGCCGACGTTCGCGCATAGCCTTCGATCACCTTGTCCTTCACCAGCACCGGGCTGTCGCGGTAGTACGCGAGCGGCGTGTGGTCGAGCCCTTCGTCCTTCGCCAGCGCCGTCGCCTGGGCGACGACGGTGCCCGACTTGAGATCGGTGAGCGCGAGCTGGATCCTGAGCGCCCGCTTCGGCGTCCTGCCATCGCCCTCGACGCGCGTCATCGTTCCGGTCAGGAGGAGCTGCGCCTTGGCGAGGTTCGCCGACTGGAACGGCAGGATCTCGAAGGCCTCGGACTTGCTCGTCAGCCGTTCGCTGACCCGGCTCTCGAGGAGCGCCGTGGCCGTCGTCTGCTGGCCGGTCGTCGCGTCGAGCATCGGATCGAGGACGACGCCCTTCTTGGCGAGCTTGGCGGCGGCGAGATAGATCCCGTTGACGACCCGCAGCTGCTCGCCGGTCGGCATCGCGAG
>DASXXO010000083.1:0-3376 GCA_036503045.1 Caldimonas sp.
CCAGACGCGGACGTGCGCCTCGACGTGGTCGAGGAAGCGCTGCAGGGCGCGCATCCGGCCGGGGCGGCCGAGCAGGCGGCAGTGCATGCCGACGCTCATCATCGCCGGCGTCTCGGCGCCTTCGGCGTACAGCACGTCGAAGCTGTCGCGCAGGTAGACGAAGAAGTCGTCGCCCTGCGCGAAGCCCTGCGACGAGGCGAAGCGCATGTCGTTGGCGTCGAGCGTATAGGGCACCACGAGCTGCGGTGCGAGCGTTCCGTCGCTCGTTTCGACCTGCAGCCAGAACGGCAGGTCGTCGCCGTAGTAGTCGCTGTCGTACTCGAAGCCGCCGTGCTCGGCGACGAGGCGGCGCGTGTTCGGGCTGTCGCGCCCGGTGTACCAGCCGCGCGGCCGCTCGCCGGTGACGCGCTCGAGCGTGGCGACCGCACGCTCCATGTGCGCGCGCTCGGTCGCCTCGTCGACCTGCTGGTAGCTGATCCAGCGCCAGCCGTGGCAGGCGATCTCGTGGCCGAGCTCGCGGCAAGCGGCGGCGACCTCCGGGGCGCGCTCGAGCGCCATCGCGACCGCGAACACGGTGAGCGGCAGGCGGCGCCGCTCGAATTCGCGCAGCAGCCGCCAGACCCCGACGCGCGCGCCATACTCGTAGAGGCTTTCGATGCTGAGGTGGCGCGCCGCGAACGCGGCCGGGCTCGCCATCTCGGACAGGAACTGCTCCGAACCGGCATCGCCGTGCAGGACCGAGTTCTCGCCGCCTTCCTCGTAGTTGAGGACGAACTGGACGGCGACGCGCGCGCCGCCCGGCCAGCGCGCCTGCGGTCGCTGCCGACCGTAGCCTGTCAGGTCGCGCGGATAG
Organism: Caldimonas sp.; assembly: GCA_036503045.1. Lineage (GTDB taxonomy): Bacteria > Pseudomonadota > Gammaproteobacteria > Burkholderiales > Burkholderiaceae_C > Schlegelella_A. The sequence continues at coordinate 854 of DASXXO010000083.1, forward strand.
GGGCGGGTCATGTCGGTGCTCGGGCGCGATCATGCCAGCAACGGCCGCGCACGCCAGCGCACCGTGGCGCATGCCATCATCGAGCGCCGCGCCGAACACGCCACCATGGGACACCTCAGCACGCACGTCCTCGACACGATGAACGGCTGCCCGGCCGCCGGGATGGCAGTCGAGCTGCACCGGTCGACGGGCGGCGGCAGCACGCTCGTCAAGTCGCTCGTGCTGAACGCCGACGGCCGCGCGGCGGAGGGCCCGCTCCTCGACGCGGCGGCGATGGCGCCGGGGCGCTACCGGCTCGTGTTCGCCGTTGCCGCGTACTTCCGGGCGCGCGGCGTCGCTTTGCCCGATCCGCCCTTCATCGACGTGGTGCAGATCGACTTCGGCATCGCCGACGCGGCCGGCCACTACCACGTGCCCTTGCTCGTCAGCCCGTGGTCGTACACGACCTACCGCGGCTCGTGAGCGAGGGCGCGATGTCGACCCCGACCGGCTGCGCGCGCGGCATCCGCCAGTGATCGAGGCCTACCTGCTCGACTGGGCCAACCTGCTGCTGCGCTGGGCGCATGTCATCACCGCGATCGCCTGGATCGGTTCGTCGTTCTACTTCGTCTTCCTCGACAGCAGCCTCACCAAACCCGAGGACCCCGACCTCATCGCCAAGGGCGTCGACGGCGAGCTCTGGGCGGTGCACGGGGGGGGCTTCTATCACCCGCAGAAGTACCTCGTCGCTCCGCCCCGGCTGCCGGAGCGGCTGCACTGGTTCTACTGGGAGAGCTACTCGACGTGGCTGACCGGGTTCGCGCTCTTCACGGTGCTCTACCTGTTCGACGCGCGCACTTTCCTGATCGACCCGCGCGTCCACGACTGGGCTCCCGCCGCGGCGATCGCGGCCGCGCTCGCCTTCCTCCTCGCGTTCTGGTTCGTCTACGACCGGATCTGCCGCGCGTTCGGACAGATGCGCCATGGCGAGCTGATCGTCGGCGCCGGCGTGTTGCTCGTCGTCGTCGCCGCTTCATGGCTCGCCTGCCATCTCTTTGCCGGCCGCGCCGCGTTCCTCCTCGTCGGCGCGATGCTGGCGACGGCGATGAGCGTCAACGTCTACGCCTGGATCATCCCGGGGCAGCGCAAGGTGGTCGCGCAGCTGAGCGCCGGCGAGCCGGTCGATCCGATCCACGGCTGGCGCGCCAAGCAGCGCAGCGTCCACAACACCTACTTCACCCTGCCGGTGCTGGTCGCGATGCTCTCGAACCACTACGGCTGGCTGGTCGAGGGCGAACGCAACTGGCTGGTGCTCGTGCTGCTGATGCTCGCCGGCGCGCTGATCCGGCACAGCTTCGTCGCTCGCCACAAGGCCGCGGTCGAAGGGCGGCGCGCGCCGTGGGAGCACGCGATCGTCGGCACGCTGGCGATCGCCGGAGTCGTCGTCTGGCTTGCGCCTGCGCGGCCCGCGGCGAGCGCGCTCGCCGCCCAGGACCCGAGCGCGCTCGGCGCCGCCGCGCCTCCCGGCTACGCCGACGTGCGCGTCGTCATCGACCGTCGCTGCGCGATCTGCCACGGCGACGCTGTCCAGCAGAAGGGCGTCTCGCTGCAGACGCCCGAGCTCGTCAAGCAGCACGCGCAGCAGGTCTACCAGCAGGCGGTCGTGCTGAAGCTGATGCCGTTCAACAACGCGACACAGATGACCGACGACGAGCGCGCCCTGCTCAAGCGCTGGTACGAGTCGGGCGCGCCGGTGCAATGACCGAGCCGAGGGCGCTCTTGCGCCGCATGTTCGACGCCGCCGTCGCGAGCGCACAGCCTGCGCTCTGCGTTCCGCCCCACCTGCCGTCGCCGGAGTCGCTCGGCGCGGGGCGGCTCATCGTCGTCGGCGCCGGCAAGGCGTCGGCGGCGATGGCGCGCGCGGTCGAGCAGCGCTGGCGGGGGCCGCTCTCGGGTCTGGTCGTGACGCGCTACGGCTACGGCGTGGCGTGCGAGCGGATCGAGATCGTCGAGGCGGCGCATCCCGTTCCCGATGCCGCCGGCGTCGCCGCCGCCGAGCGCATCCTCGGCCTTGTCCGCGGCCTCGGTGCCGACGACCTCGTTGTCTGCCTGATCTCCGGCGGCGGCTCGTCGCTCCTCTCGTTGCCTCCGGCCGGCGCGACGCTGGCCGACAAGCAGGAGCTCAACCGGGCGCTGCTCGCATCGGGGGCGACGATCGGCGAGATGAACTGCGTCCGCCGCCACGTTTCGGCGATCAAGGGCGGCCGGCTCGCCGCGGCGTGCCACCCGGCGCGGGTCCTGACGCTCCTGATCTCGGACGTTCCCGGCGATCGGCCGGGAGACATCGCGTCGGGGCCGACGGTCGCCGACCCGACGACCTGCGCCGACGCGCTCGCTATCGTCCGCCGCTACGGCGTCGCGCTGCCGCCCACGCTTCGGGCGCTGCTCGAAAGCGGCAGCGGCGAGTCGGTGAAACCCGGCGATCCGCGGCTGGCGCGCGCCGAGACGCGAGTCGTCGCCGCGCCGCAGCTCGCGCTCGAGGCC
>DASXXO010000084.1:0-2619 GCA_036503045.1 Caldimonas sp.
GCCCGGTTCGGCGCCCGCACCGGGTCGCGCGTCATCAGGTACGCATAGAGGGCGTGCAGGTCGTCGTCGGTCGCGTGCGTGAAATGGTCGTACGGGAACGCCGGATAGAGGTGAGTTCCGTCGTGCGCGATCCCCTCGCGCATCGCCCGCACGAACGCGTTCTCGGGCCAGCCGCCGATGCCGGTCTCGGGGTCCGGAGTGATGTTGGTGCCGTGGATCGTGCCGAACGGCGTCGCCAGGGGAACGCCTCCGGCATACGGTCGTTCGTTGCTCGCCGTGTGGCAGCTCGAGCAGTCGCCGACGGCGGCAAGACGCGCTCCCCGTTCCACCGTGGCCGCGTCGAACGAAGTCGGGGCCACCGCCGGCGTCGTCGCGATGCTCGGACGCGAAACCGTCAGGACACACGCGAGCGCGACTGCAGTGGCAATCGCGATGACGGCGACTTGCTGTCCGCCTCGTCGCATGGGAGGGTCGATCGGCCGTGGCCCGAGTGATCGCGCGACTAGCAATCCGCGCGCCCGGTCGCGCCGTCGAGAGCGGTTCCCGCAAACGCCGAGCACGCAACGGAGCGGCCGGGTAGCAGGCTCCGCTCCGGCTGCGGCTTCGCTCGCTCGGATCCCCGCCCATGGAACCTCGCCCCTAGCGCACCCCGGGCACCGCGCCCATGACCGCATCGGGCAGCGCAGTCGCGATCGCAGGCGCGACGCAGATCAGCACCACCGCGATGAACATCAACGCGACGAACGGCAGCACGCCGCGGATGATCGCGCCGAGCGTGATGTCGGGCGCGATGTTCTTGATGACGAACAGGTTCAGGCCGACCGGCGGATGGATCAGCCCGGCCTCCATGACGATCGTCATCAGCACGCCGAACCAGATCAGGTCGAAGCCTGCAGCCTTGAGCGGCGGCAGGAGGATCGGCGCGGTCATCAGGATGATGCTGACCGGCGGCAGGAAGAATCCGAGGACGACGACGAGCAGCAGGATCGCCGTGAGCAGCAGCCACTTCGAGAGGTGCAGGGTCACGATCCACTGCGCCATCGACTGGCTGATGTGCAGGTAGCTCATCACGTACGAGAACAGCAGCGACATGCCGATGATGAACATCAGCATCGTCGACTCCTTGAGCGTCGCCGAGAGGATCGGCGCGACGTCGCGCACGCGCCAGACGCCGTAGACGACGGCGATGAGGATGAGCGCGAGAAGGGCGCCGAGGCCCGCGGTTTCCGACGGCGTCGCGAAGCCGCCGTAGAGCGCGACCATCACGCCGATCAAGAGGATCACGAACGGCAGCACGCGCGGCAGCATCTCGACCTTCTGGCGCAGCGTGAAGCGCTCGACGTCGAGCATCGCCGAGGCGGTGCCGTGGCTGGCGTGGGCGGCGATCGCGTTTCGGTGCTCGTGCCGGTAGCGCAGGACCGCATAGCCGGCGAAGAGCGCGACCAGCAGCAGGCCCGGGCCGATGCCGGCGAGAAAGAGGCGGCCGAGCGACTGCTCGGCGGCGACCGCATAGAGGATCATCGTGATCGACGGCGGCAGCAGGATGCCGAGCGTCCCGCCGGCGGCGATGATTCCGGCGGCAAAGCCCGGCGAGTAGCCGCGCTTTCGCATCTCTGGGATGCCGGCCGAGCCGATCGCCGAGCACGTCGCCGGGCTCGATCCGGCCATCGCCGCGAAGAGGGCGCACGCGAACACGTTGGCGATGCCGAGGCCGCCCGGGACGCGGCTCATCCACGCGTGCAGCGCCGCGTAGAGGTCCTGGCCGGCGCGCGAGCGGCCGATTGCCGCGCCCTTCAGGATGAAGAGCGGGATCGACAGCAGCGTGATGCTCGCCATCTCCTCGTAGACGTTCTGCGTGATCGTGTCGAGCGAGGCGCCCGGCATGAACGCCGCCATGAAGGCGACCGCGACCGCGCCGAGCGCGAACGCGATCGGCGCGCCCGACATCATGAAGAGCAGCGTGACGGCCGCGAACAACAGCCCGAGGGCGAGCATCGACATCAGCGTTCGCGCCGCATCGCGCGCGCCCGAGCGACGTCGGCCGTCACGTGAACGAAAAGCTGAAGCGTGAGCAGCGTCATGCCGATCGTCATCAGCGAATACGGGATCCAGAGCGGCGGCGCCCACGACGACGAGGTCGTCTGCTTGTCGACCCAGGCCTCGTGCAGGAGCGTCCACGACTTCCACGCGAACAGGGCGCAGAACGCGAGGCAGAGGACATCGACCGCGACCAGGCGCAGCGCGTCGGCACGCTTCGAGAGCAGCGAGGACAGCGCCTCGATGCCGATGTGGCCGCGGATCGACTGCACGAACGCACCGCACAGGAAGGTCGCCCCGACGAGCAGGAAGACCGCAGTCTCGTCCTGCCAGTCGGTCGACGCCTTGAAGAGGTAGCGCGTGACGACGCTCGAGGTCAGGACGACCGAGGCAGCGAGCAGCGCCAGCATGCCGATCGCAGCCAACGCGCGATTGGCATGCGCGAGCGCGCGCGCGAGCGGCAGCAGCGCGCGCGGCGTCGCCGGGTCGATGTGCGGATCGAAGCCTTCGTCGCCGGAGGCCGGCGGCAGGCTCGCCGCGCTCGCGAGCAGCGCGGCGTCGGCGGCGCCGCGCGGCGGCGCG
>DASXXO010000085.1:0-10290 GCA_036503045.1 Caldimonas sp.
CTGGGCAGGATCGGCGAATGGGCCGAGCAGTGCATTGCGCACGGGCTGGTCTCGATCCACTTCGTCAACGTGCTGTCGCGGCCGATCGTGGCGCCCTTCGGCGGGCGCGACGCGCGCCTCGGCACGAATCCTTTCTGCGTCGGCATTCCGCGCCCGGGCGGCGAGCCGATCGTGCTCGATTTCGCGACCAGCAAGATCGCCCAAGGCAAGACGCGCGTCGCCTACAACAAGGGCGTTGCGGTCGAGCCCGGGATCTTGATCGACGACAAGGGCGAGCCGACGACCGAGCCGCGCTTTGCCGTCGTCGAGCCGCTCGGCGCGCTGCTGCCGTTCGGCGAGCACAAGGGCGCCGGGCTTGCGCTCATCTGCGAGCTGCTCGGCGGCGCGCTTGCCGGCGGCGCCACCGGTCGGGCCGTCACCGACGGTCGCCGGCGCGTCCTCAACAGCATGCTGTCGATCCTCGTCGATCCCGAGCGCCTCGGCACCGCCGCCAATCTCGCGCGCGAGATGGAAGGCTTCGTCGAATACGCGACGGCGTCGCCGCCGCAGCCTGGACTCGATCGGGTCAGGACGCCCGGCGAGCCCGAGCGCGAGACGCGCGCGAGACGCCTGCGCGACGGCATTCCGGTCGACTCGGTGACCTGGGGCGAGATCGTCGCTGCCGGTGCCAAGGTCGGCGTCGATGCGAAGCGCATCGAGTCGATGGCGCGCGGCTAGCCAGGGGACACGGATGCACAACGCTTCTTCTCGTTCGCGCGCGATCCGGCGCTGCGGCGCTGTCGCGTCTTTCCTCGCCGCGCTCGTCTGCACGGTCGCCGGCGCAGCGCCGCAGCTCGACAAGCTCCGCGTGCCCGCCGGTTTTCACGTCGAGCTCCTGACCGATGCGGTGCCGGACGCGCGCCAGATGGCGCTCGGCCGCCACGATGCGTCGCAGGGCGTCGTCTATGTCGGCTCGTTGGCGGGCAAGGTCTATGCGGTGCAGTACGGGCCGGGCGCGCGCGCGAGCGTGCACACCGTGGCGAGCGGTCTGCAGCTGCCGACCGGAGTCGCTTGGCGCGACGGAGCGCTCTTCGTCGGCGCGAGCGCGCGCGTGCTGCGCTTCGATGGCATCGACGACAAGCTCGCTGCGCCGCCGGCGCCGGTCGTCGTCACCGACCGCTTCCCGTCGGAGACGCACCACGGCCGCCGCTTCATCGGCTTCGGCCCCGAAGGCAGGCTCTACGTGGCGGTCGGCGCGCCGTGCAATATCTGCCAGCCCGACGATCGTCATGGCGTGGTCCAGCGCATGAGCGTCGACGCCACGGGCGAGATCGAGACCGTCGCGCGCGGCGTCCGCAACTCGGTCGGCTTCGACTGGAACCCGGCCGACAAGACGCTCTGGTTCACCGACAACGGCCGCGACCTGCTCGGTGACGACCTGCCCGCCGACGAGCTCGACCACGTCACGCGCAGCGGCGAGCACTTCGGCTTTCCGTTCTGCCACCAGGGCGACTCGCCCGATCCCGAGTTCGGCGCGCAGCACCCGTGCAGCGAATTCACCGGGCCGGCCGCCAAGCTCGGCGCGCACGTCGCCGCGCTCGGCATGCGCTTCTACACGGGCACGCAGTTCCCGGCGGCGTACCGCGGCAACATCTTCATCGCCGAGCACGGCTCGTGGAACCGCAGCAGGAAGGTCGGCTACCAGGTCGTTCGCGTCGCCCTCGACGCACAGGGCCGGGCCGGAAATCCCGAGCCCTTCCTGCAAGGATTCCTGCAGGTCGACGGCGCACGCGAGTCGGTCTGGGGACGTCCGGCAGACGTTCTGCCGTTGCCCGATGGATCGATGCTCGTCAGCGACGACACCGCAGGCGCGATCTACAGGATCCGCTACGGTCAGTAGGTCGGGTGGCGGTCGCGCAGCAGCTGCGCGGACGCGGCGGCCGAGAGCAGCGAGAGGACGAAGCAGGCCCAGATGACCGGGACGTAGCTGCCGGTGCGATCGAACACCGCGCCGGCGACGACCGGGCCGAGCAGGTTGCCGAAGGCCGCGCCGCTGTAGAGCGTGCCGAGGATGCTCGCGACGGCGGGCGCGCCGAACAGGTCCATGCAGACGGCAGGCATCAGCGAGACGATGCCGCCGTAGCTGAGGCCAAGCCAGAGCGCGAACAGCGCGAGCGCGCCGTAGCCGCCGGCGGCGAGCCAGAGCAGGTAGCACGCGCCGAGCGACGCCTCGAGCAAGGCGATGCTGGCGATGCGCCCGAGCCGGTCGGCGAGGCCGCCGATCGCGAAGCGGCCGACGATGCTGCCGACCCCGATCAGGCCGACCAGTCCGACTGCGCGCGCATCGCCGATGCCGAGGTCGCGCGCCGCCGCCGAGACGTGCGCGAACGGGATGAACATCGCCGGCGCCGCGAGAACGCACCCCGCGTACATCCACCAGAAGCGACCGCTGCGCAGCGCCTCGCGGAGCGACATTCCGGACGCCGCTGCGCCGGGCGCTGAACGCGCCGGAGCGCGCCGCAGCAGCAGCGTCGAGCCGAAGCCGAAGACGACCACGCCCACGGCGAGCGCCTGCAGTGCGTGGCGCCAGCCGAGTGCGGCGATCGCCGACGTCGCGAGCAGCGGGAGGGCGAGCGTGCCGACGCCGATCCCGGCGCTCGCGATCCCCGACGCGAACGCGCGCCGGCGCACGAACCACGGCGGCACGCTGCCGATCGACGGCGCATAGACGAGGCCGATGCCGATACCGAGCCCGGCGCCCCAGGCGGTGTAGATCCCCGGCATCGACTGCGCGAAGCTGCTCGCGAGCAGACCGCCGGCGATAAACAGCATCCCTGCCGAGCACACGGCACGCGGCCCATAGCGGTCGGCGAGCATGCCGGCGCCCGCGCCGAGCAGGAAGTAGATCAGCCCCGAGATGCCGAACACGAGCGAGACGTCGGCGCGGTCGGCGGCGAACTCGGCGGCGAACGAACGGAAGAACGCGGCGAACGAGTAGGCGACGCCGAAGATGACGACCATGCAGACAAACGCCGACCAGACCACCGTCCATGCGTAGGGCGGCTCGGCGGCCGCCTCCGCACCGCGGCGGCCGGTCACGGAACGAGCTTCGCGCCGGTCAGCCGTTCTTGCGCTTGCACGAGCGAGGGGACGAACTTCTTGCCATAGCCGAGCGCGCTCGCGAGGACGAGCGACTGGTGCACCGCCTCGCCGACGACGGTCGGGATCGCGAGGTTCTCGGCCATGTGGGTGTAGTAGCGGATGTCCTTCCTGGCGTTGTCGAGCTCGAACTTGAGCGCGCCGAGGTCGCCGTCGAGCGTCTTCGACATCATCTGGAAGAGGCCCGAGTTGACCGCGCCGGCCGAGACGAGCTCGACCAGCTTCTTCGGATCGATTCCGGCGCGCTGGCCGACCGCGAACGCCTCCGCAGTCGCGGTGCAGATCGCCTGGGCGATGAAGTTGTTGAGCAGCTTGACGATGTGGCCTGCGCCCGGCCCGCCGACGTGGAAGACGTTCTCGGCGAACGTCCGCAGCACCGGCTCGAGCTTGGCGAAGGTCGGGCCATCGGCGCCGACCATCACGTTCAGCCGTCCCGCCTCGGCTTCGACCGGCGTGCGCGCGAGCGGCGCATCGACGAGCACGGCGCCCGCTTCTGCGCTGGCTGCGCGCAGGCGCGCCGTCGAGTCGGGCTCGCTGGTCGAGCAGTCGACGATGACGAGGCCCGGCCGCGCGCTCGCGAGCAAGCCCTTCGGACCGGTGAGCGATGACTCGACCTGCGGCGAGCCGGTGACGCAGAGGAAGACGATCTCGCTCGTGCCCGCGAGCTCGGCCGGCGTCGCGCGCTCGACCGCTCCGGCCGCGAGCAGGTCGGCGATGCGCTCGCGGTTGCGATGCACGGTGAGCGCGAGCCGGTGGCCTTTGGCGATCAGGTTTTTGGCCATGCCGTGGCCCATCAATCCCGATGCGCCGATGAATCCGATCGCTGCCATGCTGCCCCTCGCCGGTGGTCGTGCCGCATTGTTGCGACGCGACCCGACAAGGGTCATCGGGGCAGACGATAGGCTCGCCGAGGACGGCCTAGGCTGCCTTCGCCCAGGCGACGATGTGCGGCGCCTGCAGCGCGCCGGATTGGCGCTTGACCTCGCTGCCTTGCCTGAACATCACCATCGTCGGGATGCTGCGGATCGCCAGGCGTGACGAGAGCGTCGGGCTGGCGTCGCTGTCGACCTTGGCGAACACCGCCCGGCCTTTCAGCTCGCGCGCGGCCTGCTCGAACTGCGGCGCCATCATCCGGCACGGGCCGCACCACGCGGCCCAAAAGTCGACGACGACAGGCAGATCGCTCCGGCCGACGAAGCGATCGAAGCGCGCCTCGTCGAGCACGATCGGTGCACCGTCGAGCAAGGCGGTGCCGCACTTGCCGCAGACCGGATCGTCGCCCGCGCGTTCGGGTGCAACGCGATTGGCGGCATGGCAGTGGGGGCAGACGACGAGCATGCCGATTCCGTTTCGGTGGCAGGACGTCGAGACTACTAGCGAACGGCGTGCCGGGTGCGCCGTCGCGTTGCGGGCCTGCCTCGGTCGGCGGCCCGCGCGAGATCACATGCCGGCGAGCGTCCGCAGCAGGCCGAATGCGAAATAGCCGCAGATCGCGACGAGGACGGCGCCCTCGACGACGCGGATCCGCGCCGAGCTCGCGGGCGCCCAAGCCGGGCGCGTCTGGAACGCGAGGGGTTCGACCGCCGGCGCGGCAGCGGCGCGCGCGACGACCTCGGCCGCTTCGGCTTCGGCTTCGGCTTCGGCGGCACTTGGAGCGGTGGGATCGGCGTCGACGAGAGCGTCGCTCGGCGCTGCGGAGGAGAAGGGGACGAAGCCGCTCTTGAGCGGGCCGAAGAAGGAGGACGTGCGTAACATGAGTGCTTTCTTGTTGCGTTTCGCGTCGCGACCGTTCGCGTCGTCGGCGATTCTCGACAAGTCGACTGCGGCGCGGGCGACCGCTTGCGTGCGGAAAACCACGCGCCGCGAGGGACGCGCGATGGCACGCGGATTCGGTCACGACGCGGTGTTGCAAGGCTGCATTCGCTAGACTGCGCCGCAGCCATCCGCGAGCACGTCGCATGCAGGCCGAGCAGAACGAACTCATCACGCGCGTCGGCGCGGGAACGCCATGCGGCGCGCTGATGCGCAGTTATTGGCAGCCGGCGGCTTTGCTCGACGAATTCGATCCGCGCCTCGATCCGCGCATGGCGCACCGGCAGGTCAAGCCGGTGCGGCTGCTCGGCGAGAACCTTGTCCTCTTTCGCGCCGGCAACGGCCGCTTCGGGCTGCTCGACCGCACGTGCCCGCACCGCGGCGCCGACCTCGCGTTCGGACGTTGCGAGGCAGACGGCCTGCGCTGCCCTTTCCACGGCTGGAAGTTCGACGCCGACGGTGCCTGCCTCGAGACGCCGGCGGAGCCGGTCGGCTCGACGCTTTGCCAGCGCGTCCGCCAGCGCAGCTATCCGCTCCAGGAACACGCCGGCGTGCTGTTCGCGTGGCTTGGCCCTGAAGGCTCGACGCCGCCGGCGCTGCCGTCGTTTGACGCCTTCGTCGCGCCGGCGAGCCACAGCTTCGCATTCAAGGGGCTCTGGCACTGCAACTGGCTGCAGGCATTCGAGGTCGGCATCGATCCGGCACACCCGTCGTTCCTGCACCGCTATCTGCACGACGGATCGCTCGAAGACGACGAGGCCTACGGCCGCCAGTTCCGCGCCGCGAGCGTCGGTGCGGTCGAGGGCGAGCGCTGGCCGATGACGCGCGTGATGCGCGAGTTCCATCGGCCCGAGATCCGCTTCGAGAGCGTTGCCGAAGGGCTGGTGCGCATCACGGCGCTCAGGCCGATGACCGAGCGCCTCACCCACGTTCGCGTGACGCACGCGATCTTCCCGGCGACCTTCGTGATCCCGCTCTCCGAGACGATCACGATCACGCAGGTGCACGTGCCGGTCGACGACACGCACACCTACTGGTACTCGTTCTTCACCAGTTTCGCCGAGCCCCTCGACAAGGAGGCGATGCGCGCGCAGCGCCTCGCCTGCGTCACGCTGCCCGACTACGTGCCGATCCAGGGCCGCCACAACGACTGGGGCTTCAACGCCGAGGAGCAGCGCACGCGCACCTATCTCGGCATGGGCGAGGACGACATCAACCTGCACGACCAGTGGGCGGTCGAAAGCATGGGCGCCATCCAGGACCGCACGCGCGAGCACCTCGGCACGAGCGACAAGGTGATCATGGCCAATCGCCGCACGCTGCTGAAGGCGATCGAGGCGGTGCGCGCCGGCGCGCCGCCGCCGATGGCGCTCGATCAGAACGCGGCGGCGGCGCTCGGCGGCCCGGACACGATCGACTGCATCGCACCGGCCAATCGCTGGGAGGCGTTCTGGAGCGAGGCGGCCGCCGCCAAGCGTGCGCACGCGCCGTGGCCACGCGCGCTCGCAGGCGAGCCGCGCGCCGACCGCGCGGGGGTCGAGGAGGGCTTATGACGTGGTGCGCCGCGGCGCCCGGCGCCGATGCTGCGGCGCGCGCCGCGGCATGCGATGGCGTCGCGCGGCGCATCGAGTCGGAGGCGATCGAGACCGTGCGCGTCGGCTGGTGCGATCAGCACGGCGTCTTGCGCGGCAAGACGCTGGTTGCGTCCGCGCTCGCCGACGCATTCGCGAGCGGCGTCGGCATGGCGAGCACGATCCTGCTCAAGGACACGTCCGACCGCACGGCCTACCGCGTCTTCGAGGCCGGCGGCGTCGGCGCGGCGTTGCCCGGCTTCGGCTTCGCCAACAACCTGGTGTTGCGTCTCGACCCGACCAGCTTTCGCGTCCTGCCATGGGCGCGTGCGACAGGCTGGGTGCGCGCCGAAGCGTGCTTCGAAGACGGCGCCCCGGTGCCGATCGACACGCGCCGCATCCTGCAGGCGGCGCTCGCGTGCCTGGCCGACGCGGGCTTCGGGATGCGCTGCGGGCTCGAGGTCGAGTTCCACATCTACCGACTCGTCGCGCCCGAGGAAGATCCCTCGCTCGACCCGGCGCGCGCCGCCTGGCCGGGCGAGCCGCCACAGGTGACGATGATCCATCCCGGCTACAACCTGCTCGCCGAAGGCTGGGCCGACATGGCCGACGAGCCGTTCGAGATCGTCCGTGCGACCGCCGAAGGGCTCGGCTTGCCGCTGCGCTCGCTCGAGATCGAGCTCGGGCCGAGCCAGGTCGAGGCGGTGTTCGATCCGAGCGACGCGCTCACCGCGGCGGACCGCATGGTCCTGTTCCGAAACGGCGTGCGCCAGGCGCTGCGCCGCGCCGGCTATCACGCGAGCTTCGTCTGCCGGCCGCCGTTTCCCAACGTGATGGCGAGCGGCTGGCATCTGCACCAGTCGCTGATCGACCCGGCGAGCGGCGCCAACGCCTTCGTTCGCGCTGCTCCGCAGAGCGGAAGCGACGCGGGCGACGCGCTGCACACGCTCTCGGATGTCGGCGCGCAGTACCTCGCGGGACTCCTCGCGCACGGCCGCGCGATGGCGCCGTTCTGCGTGCCGACGGTCAATGCGTACGCGCGCTTCCGACCGGATGCCATGGCGCCGCAGTCCGTCCTCTGGGGGCGCGACAACCGCGGCGCGATGCTGCGCGTCCTCGGGCGCTCGGGCGATGCGGCGACGCGGATCGAGAACCGGATCGGCGAGCCGATGGCCAACCCGTACCTCTACATCGCGGCGCAGATCCACGCCGGCCTCGATGGCATCGGGCGCCGGCTCGCCGCGCCGAAGGCGGCCGGTGCGCCGTATGCCGGCGCCGGCGAGCCGCTGCCGACGAGCCTCGGCGAAGCGCTCGCTGCGCTCGCCGCCGACCAGGTGCTCGCGCGCGCGTTCACGCCGCAGGTGGTCGACTGGTACACGCGCATCAAGCGCTCGGAGCTCGAGCGTCACGCCGCCGCGCAGAATTCCGACACCTGGCAGGCGCGCGAATACTTCAGCCGTTTCTGAGCGAGGTCCGCGAGGTGAGTGCGACGGTCACCGTTTATCTTGTCGAGCCGAGCGGCGAGCGCTATACGGTGCGCGCCGGCGTCGGCCAGAGCCTGATGCGCGCTGCGGTCGATGCCGGCATCGACGGCATCAAGGCCGATTGCGGCGGCGTCATGTCGTGTGCGACGTGTCACGTCTACGTCGACCTGGCGTGGATCGCGCGCCTGCCGGGGCCCTCGACCGACGAGGACGCGATGCTCGACATGACGGCCGCGCTGCGCTTGCCGACGAGCCGACTCAGCTGCCAGGTCGCGCTCGACGCCGATCTCGACGGGCTGACCGTCGTGCTGCCCGAGACCCAGTACTGAAGCGGGCGATGCCGATCGCTACCGCGTCGGCACCGCCGCTCAGTTCTTGCCGCCGCCGCGCCGTGATCGTGGCCGCGCCGAGACGCGCGTCCGAGAGCGTGGGCGGCGGCGCGGCAGCGCGATGCCTGCCGCGCCCGGGGGCCGTGTCGATCAGGGGAAGGTGAACGTGACCGGCACGGGGTTGCCGCTGGTCGCGTCGACGTCCATGGTCTTGGTCGTCCCGCCCGCTGTCACCGCGATCGTGAAGAGGCCGGAGGGTGAAGTGGTGTCGTTGCTGAATCCGAGCGGACTGCCAAGCAGATTCGTGGCACGGATCGCTGCCGCGGCGGGAACCGTGTAGATGAGCGCGCCGGTGCTGGCGTCCGCGGGCGCACCGGCGAACACCACGTCGGGACCGCCGAGGTACCTCTTGATCACTACGACCCGTGCATCGACCGGCGTCGTTCCCGTGGTGACGGTGCCGCTTGCCGTGTGCGGGTTCCCAAGCGGTGGATCGATCGGCGCCGCGCTCGTGTTGATGGTGGTGGACGTGCTGTTGGCCACGAGAACGCTGGTGACCAGCGTGACGACGCGGCTGGGCTCGCTGATGACGAGGTTGTAGGTTCCGGCGGGCACCGGATAGAGGACGAACTTGCCGCTCGAATCGGGCACCGTCGAGCGCACGATCGTGGGCACCACGCTGCCTGGGAGGGGGGCGGACTGCAGCGAGACGCGGGTGGTCAGGGGATCGAGCGAGAGCGCGACGAAGCCGGTCACGGTCGCCGACAGGCGTTGCACGACCGAGTAGCGCAGGCTGAGGTCGTAGCCGGTCGCCGGCTGGCCGAGGCGCAGGACCGAGTTGCAGGCATCGACATCGAGAAGGTAGTCGGACGTCTGGCCGCTCGCGACGTCGATGCTGATCGGGATCTTCATTCCGCTCTGCAGGCCCGCCGGCGTCGCGAGCGGCGTCTCCGACGCCCCGAACGGCACGACGGAGTTGGCGAGCGGAGTCGACGCGTCCAGCACGAGGCTCATCTGCTTGTAGTTGCCGACCGGCAGAAGCACGGAGCCGAGCTCGGCCACGGCGCCGTTGGTGAGCGAGAGCAGGTCGATTTTCTGCGGCGGGGTCAGGACGATCTCCGACCAGCCCGCATCGCCATCGGCGGCGGTCGCGCTCTGATTGACGCGCACCTTCTGCACCGTGAGGAAGATGTGGCTGTAGCCGCACGCCGGTCCGTCGGTGAGCGCGACCTTGAGGGTGCCCGCATCGGTGACCGGCGGCCCGCCTCCCCCGCCGCCACCTCCGCCTCCCCCGCACGCCGAGAGCAGGGCGGCAGTGCAGACGGCGGCGATCTTCATGAAGCGGGCAGCTAAGCTCATGGGTGTAGTCCTCGAAATGCGCAATAGGGCGTCCGTGCCATTCTAGGAAGCGAAGAAGGCAGGTCGGCACGCCGAAGTGCCGAACGGTGCGAACCGTCCTTCGAGCAACCAGCGATCCTGACCCGATGACCAACGCAAGCAACACCCCGCGATTCGGGGGTTGTCGTCGGTCTAGAACGTCACTTCGTAGCGATAACCCTTGTAGGCGAGGATCGCCGACTTGAGCTTGATCCGCTCGAGGGCGAGGCCATGACCAAGCTGGTCTCCCTCGTGGAAGATCTGGCCGTTGATCATCACCATCCGGCTCGCGGCATCGCCCGAATAGCTGGCGCCGCCGATCACGAGCTTCGGCAGGTCGCGCCGCACGTCCTCGGGAAGCTCGGCCTGGGTGTAGACACGCGACTCGCCCGCGTCCTGCGCGGCCTTGGGGATGCTCCCTCGAGCCGCGGCGCTGCTCACGGCAGCGGAACGGCGCGCCGCGCTGCGTTTGGATTCGGCGGCTGGCCGCGCGGCGCTCGGCGGTGCGACGGCGACCGCGACAGGCGCAGTGCCGGTCGCCTGCGGCGCAGCCGGTGCGGGAGGAGCGGCCGCGGGGGC
>DASXXO010000086.1:0-4352 GCA_036503045.1 Caldimonas sp.
CAGCGGCGAGCCGGTGTCGCGCGCCGAGGCGCGCGAGGTGGGCGACGCCTGGGCCCCGTACCGGTCGGTCGCCACTTGGTACATTTGGCGAAGTCTCGACCCGATGACGGTCAGTTGCTGAAGTGAAGCCTCCACGCTCACACTCGTTCGCTGCCCCCCGAGGGGTCGGCAGCCCGCTTGGGGCGGCCCGGCCCGTGCGGCAATGAACAAGAGACACTTCCTGGACTTCGAGCTGCCGGTCGCCGAGCTGGAGGCGAAGATCGAGGAGCTGCGCTACGTGCAGAACGAGTCGGCGGTCGACATCTCCGAAGAGATCGATCGGCTGAGCAAGAAGAGCCTGCTCCTCACCAAGGACATCTACTCGGGCCTGACCCCATGGCAGGTGACGCAGATCGCGCGCCATCCGCAGCGGCCGTACACGCTCGACTACGTCGGCGAAGTGTTCACGGATTTCCAGGAGCTGCACGGTGACCGCGCGTTCGCCGACGACCAGTCGATCGTCGGCGGGCTGGCCCGCTTCAACGGCCAGCCGTGCGTCGTCTTCGGCCACCAGAAAGGCCGCGACACGAAGGAGCGCGCCGCGCGCAACTTCGGCATGTCGCGCCCCGAGGGCTACCGCAAGGCATTGCGGCTGATGAAGCTGGCCGAGAAGTTCGGCCTGCCGGTGTTCTCGTTCGTCGACACGCCGGGCGCCTATCCCGGCATCGGCGCCGAGGAGCGCGGCCAGTCGGAGGCGATCGGCCGCAACATCTTCGAGATGGCGCAGCTCCAGGTGCCGATCATCGTCACCATCATCGGCGAGGGCGGCTCGGGCGGCGCGCTCGCGATCAGCGTCGGCGACCAGCTCCTGATGCTGCAGTACTCGATCTACTCGGTGATCTCGCCCGAGGGCTGCGCGTCGATCCTGTGGAAGACCGCCGAGCGCGCGCCCGAGGCCGCCGAGCAGCTCGGCATCACGGCGCACCGGCTGAAGGCGCTCGGCCTGATCGACAAGATCGTCAACGAGCCGGTCGGCGGATCGCACCGCGAGCCGAAGCAGATGGCTGCGTTCCTCAAGCGCGCGCTGAACGACGCCCTGCGTCAGGTGAGCGACTTGCCGGTGCGCGACCTGTTGCAGCGCCGGTACGATCGGCTGCAGTCCTACGGGCGGTTCACCGACACCACCGCGCGCTGACGGCCCCGGCGCGCCCGCCCGCGCACGCGTCGTCGCGGTCGCCTGGAGCGGTGGCCGCGACTCGACCGCGCTCCTTCACGCTGCCGTCCATGCGGCGTCGGCGCTCGGCGTCTCGGTGCTCGCGCTGCACGTCCACCATGGCCTGAGCGCGCATGCCGATGCGTGGCTCGCCCATTGCGCCAGGCTCTGCCAGCGCTGGGCGCGGCGTGGCCTGCCGGTCAAGCTCGCGGCGCACCGCCTCGACGAACGACCGCGTGCCGGCGAGAGCGTCGAGGCGTGGGCACGGAGCGCCCGCTATCGTGCCTTGCGCGCAATGGCGCTCGCCGGCGGCGCCGATCTGGTCCTGCTCGGCCACCATCGACGCGACCAGGCCGAGACCTTCCTGCTGCAGGCCTTGCGCGGCGGCGGTGTCGCCGGGCTCGCCGCGATGCCGAAGCTCGCCCTGCGCGACGGCATCACCTGGGCGCGGCCGTGGCGCGACGTGCCGCGCGAAGGGGTCGAGGCCTACGCAAGGAAGCACCGCCTCGCCTGGATCGACGACGAGAGCAACGACGACGACCGCTTCGCGCGCAACCGCCTGCGGCTGCGGGTGTGGCCAGCGCTCCTCGAAGCGTTCGGCGACGCGGAGGCCGCGCTGGCGAGCGCCGCGGAGCGCATGGCGCACGCCGCGGCCGCGCTCGACGAGAGCGCTGCGTCGGATCTCGCGACGATCGCCGACGACCGCGGCCTCGATCTGGCGGCATGGCGAAGCTTGCCGCCGGCGCGACGGCGTCAGGCGCTGCTGCAGTGGCTGCGGCGCGCGCTCGACGCCGAGGCACCGCCTGCGACGCTCGTCGACCGGTTGATGGAAGAGGCGCTCGTCGACGGACATCGGCGTTGGCCGGCGCCCGGCGGCGAGCTGCGCAGCTACCGCGGCCGCTTGCAGCGCGTGCCACCGGCGGCGCGCGCAAGTCGCCCCGCTTCGCTGCCGATCGATCTGAGCCGCCCGGGCATCCACCGCGTCGAGCCCTGGGCAGGCGCGTTCGCGGTCGAGAGCGTCGAGCAGGGCGGCATTGCCGTGCCGGCGGCGGCGCGACTCGTGGTGCGCGCGCGCGCGCCGCGCGACCGCTTCCAGGCCGGCGCACGACGGCCGCCGCGCAGCCTCAAGCTGCAGTTCCAGGCGCGCAGCGTCGCCCCGGCGCTGCGCGACGGGCCGATCGTCTGTCGCGGGAACGACGGTGTCCCCGTGTTCGTCCCTGGCCTCGGGATCGATGCGCGCGCGCTTGCGGCCGCCGGAGAGCTACAGGTCGCGATCGACTGGCATCCCGACTGACGTGGCTGCCAGCGGGTCGTGCCGGACCGGCTCGCTAGAATCGCTGTCCTTCGCGCGCGGCGAGCCGCGTCGTTCTTCCGGTCGCAAGCAGCGCGGCGTTCTTTCCCGATGGCATTGATCGTTCACAAGTACGGCGGCACCTCGATGGGGTCGCCCGAGCGGATCCAGAGCGTCGCGCGCCGCGTCGCCAAGTGGGCGCGCGCGGGGCACCAGATGGTCGTCGTCCCCTCGGCGATGAGCGGCGAGACGAACCGCCTGCTCGCGCTCGCGCGCGAGCTCGCACCCGAGTCGACGACGACCGAGATCCTGCGCGAGCTCGACATGATCGCGTCGACCGGCGAGCAGGTCTCGGTCGGCCTGCTCGCGATCGCGCTCCACGCCGAAGGCGTTCCCGCGGTGAGCTACGCCGGCTGGCAGGTGCCGATCGCGACCGACCGCTCGTACACCAAGGCGCGCATCGAGCGGATCGACGACGCGCGCGTGCGCGCCGATCTCGACGCCGGCAAGGTCGTCGTCATCACGGGGTTTCAGGGCGTCGACGACGACGGCCACGTGACGACGCTCGGCCGCGGTGGCTCCGACACGTCTGCGGTCGCGATCGCCGCCGCGCTGCAGGCGGCCGAGTGCCTGATCTACACCGACGTCGACGGCGTCTACACGACCGATCCGCGCATCGTCGCCGACGCGCGGCGCCTCGGCAGCATCAGCTTCGAGGAGATGCTCGAGATGGCGAGCCTCGGCTCGAAGGTGCTGCAGATCCGCTCGGTCGAGTTCGCGGGCAAATACCGCGTGCCGCTGCGCGTCCTCTCGAGCTTCACGCCGTGGGACATCGACCTCGACGAGGAAGCCCGCTCGGGAACGCTCATCACCTTCGAGGAGGACGCCAAGATGGAACAAGCCGTCGTGTCGGGAATCGCCTTCAATCGCGACGAGGCCAAGATCAGCCTGATGGGAGTCGCCGACAAGCCCGGCGTCGCCCACATGATCCTCGGACCCGTCGCCGACGCCAACATCGACGTCGACGTCATCATCCAGAACGTCTCGCACGACGGCAAGACCGATTTCTCGTTCACCGTTCCGCGCAGCGACTACGCGCGGACGATGGAGCTGATGCGTACTGCCGTGCTGCCGAAGACGGGCGCCGCCGGGCTGACGGGCGACGACCGCATCTGCAAGGTGAGCATCGTCGGCATCGGCATGCGCTCGCATACCGGCATCGCGAGCAAGATGTTCCGCGCGCTGAGCGAGGAGGGCATCAACATCCAGATGATCACGACGAGCGAGATCAAGACCAGCGTCGTGCTCGACGAGAAGTACATGGAGCTCGCGGTCCGCGCCCTGCACAAGACCTTCGACCTCGACCAGGCCCCCGGAACCCGCTAGCGTCCGATCGCGCTCCGGAGGAGGGCGGGCCGTTAGAATCCGACCCCACGGAGCTGTGACCGAGTGGCCGAAGGTGCTCCCCTGCTAAGGGAGTATGCGGGCAAAACCTGCATCCAGGGTTCGAATCCCTGCGGCTCCGCCAAAGCTAGCCTCTGAACCAAGCCCCGCAAGGGGCTTTTTTCATAGGCCGCTCGCTCAGGAGAGGTTCGCGGAGCCACATGGTCGGAGGTCGACTTGAGGACTGCGCTTTGGACGATTCCGGCGGCGCGAATGAAGTCTGGACGCGAGCACCGGGTTCCTCTGTCGAAGCCTGCGATCAAGCTCCTTCGCTCCTTGCCTGGGGATCGGCTGCCGGAGGACTACGTGTTTCCGGGAATGCGCGGACCGCTCTCCGACATGAGCCCTGACCGCCGTACTGCGGCGAATGGGCGTATCCGCGACCGCGCACGGCTTTCGCAGCACCTTTCGCGATTGGGCGTCGGA
>DASXXO010000087.1:0-2264 GCA_036503045.1 Caldimonas sp.
CAGGCGCTGCGCGACGGGTGGCTCTGGACCGGCGACCTCGGCGCGCTCGACGACGACGGCTTCCTGACGCTGAAGGACCGCTCGAAGGACGTCATCATCAGCGGCGGCTCCAACATCTACCCGCGCGAGGTCGAGGAAGTGCTGCTGCGCCATCCGCGCGTGCGCGAGGTGTCGGTCGTCGGACGCAGGGACGCGCGCTGGGGCGAGAGCGTCGTCGCCTTCGTCGCCTGCGCAGGCGACACCGTCGAACCGGCCGAGCTCGATGCGCTCTGCCTGGCGCACATCGCGCGCTTCAAGCGACCGCGCGAGTACCGCTTCGTCGAGAGCCTGCCGAAGAACAACTACGGCAAGGTCCTGAAGACCGCCTTGCGCGAGCAGCTGCAACGAGAGGACAAGCCGCGATGACGACCAACGAGCGCGCGGCCGACCGCCGCACCGAGCCGACCCCCGAGCAGGTGCTGGCGCTGCTCGATCGCGCGCAGGCGCTCGCGCGGCGGACGATGGATGCCGGGCACCATCCGTTCGCCGCGCTGCTCGTCGCCGCCGACCACGAGACGGTGTTGTTCGAGCAGGGCAACGTCGACAGCGTCAACCATGCGGAGGCGGTGCTCGCGCGCGACGCGGCGAAGCGCTGGGCGCCCGAGGATCTCTGGCCGTGCACGCTCGTGACGACGGTCGAGCCGTGCGCGATGTGCGCCGGCACGCAATACTGGGCGAACATCGGGCGCACCGTGTTCGGCATCGAAGAGAAGGCGCTCCTCGCGATCACCGGCAACCACGCAGAGAATCCGACGCTCGACCTGCCGTGCCGGCACGTCTTCGCGCGCGGCCACAAGGACGTGCGGGTGATCGGCCCGATCGCGGCGGCCGAGCCACAGATCGTCGCGCTGCACCGGCGCTACTGGAGATCACGATGAGCACCCTCACGTCTTCGCAAGCTCCGATCGACCTCCGCTCCGACACCGTCACGCGACCGACCGAAGCGATGCGGGCGGCGATGCATGCCGCGCCGGTCGGCGACGACCAGTACGGCGAGGACCCGCCCACCAACGCACTGCAGGAGCGCGTCGCCGCGCTGCTCGGCAAGGAGCAGGGGCTCTGGCTGCCGTCGGGGACGATGGCCAACCAGGTGGCTCTGCGGGTCCTGACGCGCCCGGGCGACGAGGTGATCGTCAGCCGCGAGGCGCACGCCGGGTGGCACGAGACCGGCGGCTCGGCGGCGAATGCGGGCGTCCAGCTGGTCGAGATCGGCGTGCGCGGCGTGTTCGACGTCGCCGCGCTCGAGGCGGCGATCAAGCCGAGCGGACTGCCGGTCTATCCGCCGACGACACTGGTCGAGATCGAGAACACGCACAACCGAAGCGGCGGCATCGTGTTTCCGCAGGACGAGGTCGTGCGCATCTGCGCGCTCGCGCGCGAACGCGGGATCGCGACCTTCCTCGACGGCGCGCGCCTCTGGAACGCGAGCGTCGCGACCGGCCGGCCCGAGGCCGAGCTCGCGCAGCCGTTCGACCTCGTCGCCGTCTCGTTCTCCAAAGGCCTGGGCGCGCCGGGTGGCTCTCTCCTCGCCGGTTCGCGCAAGCTCATCGCCGCGGCGACGCGGCAACGGCGCATGCTCGGCGGCGCGATGCGCCAGACCGGCTTCTACGCGGCGGCGGCCCTTTTCGCGGTCGAGCACCACCGCGCACGCCTCGCCGAGGACCACGCGAACGCGCGCCGGCTCGCCGAAGCGCTCGCCGCGAACCCGCTGGTCCGGATCGATCTCGCGACCGTGCAGACCAACATCGTCGTCTTCCATCTCCGCGCTGACGCGGTCGACGCGGCGACGCTCGTCCGGCGCGCACGCGAGCAGGGCGTGCTGCTCAACGCGTTCGACGCGCGGACGATCCGCGCGGTGACGCATCTCGACGTCTCGGCCGAGCAGGTCGCGCGCGCGGCCGCCCTGCTCCTCGAATCGCTGGCCGCGTGAATGCGCGCTAGCGGATCACCCGATCCGCGCGCAGCAGGATCGACGCGGGAATCTTCAGCCCGATCGCAGCGGCCGTCCTCCGCTTGATCGCGCCGCGGCCTCTGCGCACGCGCGCCTCGACGCTGCCGCGAGCGCAATCGCCGCCGCGCCGACAACGCAGGGGCGACGCCGGATCATGGGCTCGCTCCCATCGTCGCCTCGATGGTCGGCTCTCGCAGCGCTCGCGGGCGCCATTACGCGGTGCGCGCGACCCGATCGTCGCCGACCGGCTGGCACACTTGCCGCGGTGTCCGAC
>DASXXO010000088.1:0-13630 GCA_036503045.1 Caldimonas sp.
GGCGGCGCCGCAGGGGCGCCGAGCGCGGGAGCGAAGCGCGCATCGCGTGGCGCGGCGACGTAGGCGATGTCCTCGGCCCGGCAGTCGGAGCGCCAGCGTCCCCGCACCCAGAGCTGCAGCGGCGGCCCGGACCCGATCTCGTCGACGGTCTTCCAGCGTGCCCAGGCGGCGCAGCCCTCGCCGCCCATGAGCACGTCGTCGACGACGCGCACGTTGGACGGCTTCGGCGTGATGCTCACGAGGGCGCGTTCGCCGGCAGCGGGACGGACTGCGACCAGGAGCTTGCCGAGGTTGTAGGTGCGCGCATCGAACGGCGCCTCGGCGGCACGCTCCTGCTCGGTCGCGCGCAGCTGCTTCGGGTCGCTCTGGTGCAGCAGCGCGACGTCGTCGAGGACGATGTTGCCGGCGATCCTCTGCAGGCCTTCGCTGCGCATCTGCGCGAACCAGCGGCGCAGCTCGTTGACCGTGAGGCCGACCGGTCCGCCGACGATGACGAGATCGCCGTTGAGGCGGCCGTTCGTGACCGGCGCAGTCGCGTACGCGGTCGTGCGCCAGCGATGCTCGGGCCCGAGCAGGTCGAGCGCAGCGAGCGAGGTGACGACCTTGGTCGTCGATGCGAGCAGGAACGGCTGGTCAGCGTTGAAGGCGAGCAGCTCGGGCGCGTCGGGTTTGTCGACCGCGCGAACTTCGAACGCGAAGCTCTTCGCCGGCAGGCCCGAGCTGCGCAGGATCGCGGCGACCGCGGGCGGCAACATGCTCGTCGCGCTGGGCGCTTGCGCGGGCGGCTTCGCTGCGGATGCTTTCGCGAGCTCGCCGCTCACGGCGAGCGGCTGGCTGCTGCGCGCTGCCAATGCGCTTGCGTCGAGCACGAACAAGAGGCTGAGCGCGACGCCCAGCAGGCGCCCGAGAGACTGGACAGCGGACATGGTGCGTCGTTCGGCCGACGCCGATGATGCACCTGCAGGCAACGTGCGGCGGGATGGGACGACGCTCGCCGCGGGCAATCGACGTGCGCGTCGCCGCCCTTACCCCCCGATTCGCGGGATCCGACGCCGCTCTCGATGGCGCCGCCGCAGCGCTTGCTCGGAGCCCCGCGCGCCCGGCATCGACGGTCCCCGCGGCGCGCAAGGCCCGCCACGCCGACGCGCGAGAGCCCATGCCGTTCTGAGGCGCGGCTCGGGGCGGCGCGCGCGCCGTGGCGGGCGCCGGCCGCGCTCGGTCGTGCGCCTCAGCGGCGCTCCACGGCGGCAGCCTTCTCGGCGCCGAGCTCGACGACGTTGCCTGCGACCGGCTGCGCCTCGACGCGCAGGAGGTGGCCCTGGACGCCGGCGCCGACATCCATCTGCAAGTGCCGGTAGCGGATCGACCCGATGACCTTCGCATCCGACTGCAGCTCGAGGCGGTGCTCGACGTCGAGGTCGCCGACGACCGTGCCGTTGATCACCGCGTCGCCGCAGCGGACGGTCCCTTCGATGCGGCCGTTCGCCGAAAGGACGAGCAGCGACGGGACCTTGCCGTCGCCGGCCCTTCCGGTGACGTCGCCCTTGACGCTGCCGTCGATGCGCGTGCCGCCCGCGAACACGAGGTCGCCGGTGATCTCGACGCCTTCGGCGATCAAGGTGGAGAGTTGCGCCGTCTTGATGAACGGCGGCTTCTTTCTCGCGAACATGGCGCGGTTCCTTTCAGTGCTTGCGGCCCTCGCGGGCCTGGCGGAAGAACGTCAGCTCGTCCTGCGACTCGGTGAGCTTCTGGTTGAGCGCGTCGATCTGGCGTTCGAGCTCCTGGTCGCGCGCCTCGGCGACGCGCAAGCCCATCTGCGCCTGCTCGAGCTGCTGGCGCAGCTGCTGCAGCTCGCCGGTCGGCGGCGCCGCCGCGCGCACGACGACCGGCGCAGCGCGCTCGCGCAACAGCTCGCCGGCAAGCGCGCCGGCGGCCAAAGCAGCCGCGACGATTGCGATCGCAAGCACGATCCGGCGTGCGCGGCGCGGCGGAAGAGCAAGCGTCAGGCCGACGCGGGTGAGGTCGCTGGTCGCGTTGCTCCCGAAGCCGGTCGGCATCGCGATGGTCCCGTTCACAGGCCGGTGAGATAGCGCTTCGGATCGACGTGGTCGCCCGCGCGCAGCACCTCGAAGTGCAGGTGCGGCCCGGTCGATCGTCCGCTCGAGCCGACCATCGCGATGCGATCGCCGGGAACGACCACTTCACCGGGTCGCACCAGGAGCTCGGAGGCGTGCGCGTAGCGCGTCGTCAGGCCGTTGCCGTGGTCGATCTCGACCACCCAGCCGAAGTCGCGCTTGAAGCCGGCGAAGGCGACGATGCCGCCGGCTGCCGAGAAGATCGGCGTGCCGGCACGCGCCGCGAAATCGAGGCCGGCGTGGAACGCGCGCGTGTGCGCGAACGGATCGATGCGGATGCCGAACGGCGACGTCAGCTCGGCGTGGGCGATCGGAAGGCGCGTCGGCAAGCGCATGAGCGCGACCGACTGCTCCGCGGCGGCGCTTGCGACCGACGCGATCTGCAGCTCGATGCGGCCGAGCTCCACGTCGATCGCGCCGAGGTCGGCCGCGCCGCTCCTGGCCGGCAGGAGCGGGCCGCCGCTCGCAGCGCCTGGCTGCTTTTCGGCACCCGGCTCCTTGGGCACCGGCGTGCGCGAGGCTGCGCCCGTGCCGCCGTTCAGTGCGCCGATCCGCCTGGTCAGCTGCGCCGCCTCGCTCTCGAGGCGAAACACGCGCGCCGAGATGGCACCGACTTGCTCGAGCGTGAACGGGGGCGCAAGCGGCTCGGGCTGGGGAGCGGCGAGCTTCGCGGGAGCCTCCCGCAGCGGCAGCTCGGCGATCCAGTAGCCCACTGCTCCGCCCGAGCCGAGCAGCGCCAGCGCGGCGACCCCCGCAAGCGCGACCAGCGGCCGCACCTGCAAGGTCCTGACGCGCGAGCGGCTCGTCGCGCCGGTGGCAATCATCACGAAGGCCATTGCCCACTCCTCGAACCGATCGCGGCCGACGGTGGAGACCGCGCGGCCCCGGCGGCGCACGCAGCGGCACCACCGATGCGGGCGATCCTACGAGGGACTGCACCCGCGCGGACGGGCGCGCGCTGCAACGGTTTGTTCGGCGCGAAAACCTTGGCGCAAGTTCACGCTCGGTGGACGCGAGGTGTTGCAAGGCGTAGCCGATCGCAAGCGAATCGGACTTTCCGGTCTCGCCGATCGTCGGATCTTCCCGACAACGCGGTACGCGCACGGCCGACAGACCCGGGATTCGATCGGGCCTAGGGTCGACTCAACGCAGGAGACGCGATGAAGAACCTTGCCTTTCCGCTCGCCGCGGCCGCAGCGGCCGCAATCGTGACAGGATGTGTTGCCTATCCCGTCGACTCGTACCATCATCGCAGCGACGGCAGCGCCTATCGCGACGACGGGGGCCGCTACGACCGCCACGAGGAGTGGCGGGAGCGCGATCGAGACAGAGACCGAGATAACGAACGAGGCGACCGCCGCGACTGGCCGGACCGCCCATGAACGCGAAAGGTTCAGCGCCCATGGAAGCTCTCGACCCCACCACCTGGATCGGTCGTTGCGCGCAGCGCATCGCCGAGCTCGATCAGGACATCTCGAGGATGGAGGCCGAGCGCCTCGCCAAGGACGTCTACGCGTTCGAACGGACGCGCGCGATGCCGCCGGAAGCTGCCGCCGAATTCATCTCGACCGAGATGGCGCGGCCCGACCGCGCGCCATTCGAGCGCCGTGCCACGCCGCGCGAGTCCGCGCGCGGCGTAGGCTAGCGCAGCCAGCGGGCGGCAATCCGGTCGTATTCGCCGCTCGCCTTGGCGAGGTGCAGCCACTGGTCGATCCACGCCTTGAAGGCGATGTCGCCGCGCGGCAGCAGCCACGCCATCTCGCCGTACTGAAGGGGCTTGTCGGGATTGACCGCGCACAGTCCCGGGCGCAGCCGCTGCTGGACGATGGTCTCCGCCGACTCCGAGATCATCACGTCGGCGTTGCCCTTCAGGATCTCGTCGAAGATCGTCGTGTTGTCGTTGTGGATGACGATCTTCGCGTTCTTGAAGTTCGCGCGCGCGAAGCGCTCGTTGCTGCCGCCGGGGTTCTCGATCACGGTGACCGTCGGCTTGTCGATGTCGGCGACGGTCTGGAACTTCGCCGCGTTCTCGCAGCGGGTGATCGGCGCCTTGCCGTTGACCATGTAGGCCTGCGAGAAGAACGCCGTCTTCTGGCGCTCGAGCGTCACCGAGATCCCGCCCACCGCGACGTCGCACTTCTCGATGAAGTCCTTCATCAGCGTCGGCCATGCCGACTTGACGAACACCGCCTGGGCACCGAGCGCCCTGGCCGCGGTCTGCACGAGATCGACGTCGAGCCCTTCGAACGCGCCCTCCTGCTTCTGCAATGCGAACGGCGTGTAGTCACCCGGCGTGCACACTCTGAGCGTTCCGCTCTTCTGGACCGCGTCGAGGCGCGACGCGGGCGGTTCCTCCGCCGCGGCCCATGTCGCCGCGAGCAACACCACTGCGACCCCCAAGCTCCGGCTCCCCATGACGGCTCCTCCCGATTCGCCCGCGCACGGATGGCGCGCTCGAGCGATGCTAGCGCGGCTTTGCTGCGGCGCCGCCGTCGTGCTCGGCTGCGCCGACGCAAACGCGGCGTGCCCGCCCGCGGGCGCGGGGCCGGCTTCGCTCGAGGCGCTCAAGCAGTCGAAATGGTAGATCGACGACGACGCTCGTCGCCAGCGTCTCGCGCTCGAGCTCCTCGATTGCCTCGGCGCGTCCGACCCGACGCTCAAGACGCTCGACTGAAGTCTCGAGCGGCGGCTGCCGCGCTACGGCGCGCGAGCCGCCATCTGCAGCATGCGCATCATCAGATAGAGACGCGGCGCGATCGAGTCGAGCTCGATGTACTCGTTGCGCGCGTGATAGCCCCAGCCTGCAAGGCCGAAGCTCTCGAGGACGATCGCCTTCCCCGAGCGGCCGGCGAAGCCGGCGTCGGTCGCCCCGCCGATCATCTCGTGCAGCGTCAGCTCGCGGCCGTCGAGCTCCGAATAGATGGCTTGCGCCTGCCTCGCGAAGGCGCGGGCGCGCTCGTTGGCAAGAAACGGCGGTCGGCCCACGGCCAAGGTCACCGTCGTCTCGGTGTCGGGCACCAGCCGTCCCGCCTTCACCTTCTCCTGCAGCGCAGCCAGCAGTTTCTCGGCGGCACCGGGTGCGCTCAGGCGGACATCGGCGGTCGCCGTGGCCCTCTCCGGGATCTGGTTGCGCACCACACCGGCCTGCGCGGTCGTCCAGTTGAGCTGCGCGCCGGGAATGCCTTTCGCCACGTCGCGGGTCTGTTGCAGTTGATAGGCAAGCTCGATCAGGGCGTTGCGGCCCGCCTCCGGTGCCGCGCCCGCATGCGACGAGCGCCCCTTGACTTCCATCGTTGCGGTCGCCGTGCCGGCGGCGCCGAGCAGCAGCCCTTCGGTCTTCGCGACTGCCTTCGCACTGGTCGGCTCGCACGAGAACACGAAGTCGTGCTGGTCGGCGCTCTTGGCGATGAGCTCTCCCGAGCCGGTCGAGCCGACCTCCTCGTCCTGGTTGAACAGCACGGTCAGCTGCGCGTAGTCGCGCCAACCGGCGTCCTTCAGGATCGCCAGCGAATGCAGGATGACGGCGATGCCGCCCTTGTCGTCGGCGATTCCGGGGCCGTAGAGCCTGTTGCCATCCTGCCGGTAAGGCTCGCTCGAGAGCGTCCCCTCGGGATACACCGTGTCCATGTGCGCGATCAGCATCAGCTTCTTCGTGCCCGTGCCGTTGAAGGTCCCCTGGACCAGTATTCCCGGCGGCCGAGCGGCGGGGATTCGCTCGGTGCGCGCACCGAGCGCCTGCAGGCGCCTTTCGACGTAGTCGGCCATCTTCGCGAGGCCAGCGGCGTTGGCGCTGCCGGACTCGATCAGCACCATGTCCTCGAGGCTCGCCACCACTGCCGGCTGGGCGGCCCCTGCGGCGTCCAGCCACTTCGGTTCGACCGGTGCGGAACGCGCCGGCGCGCCAGCGCACACCAGCGCGATCGCCGCGGCGGCGACGAGACCTTGCGGCAGCTTGCGAGACGACATTGGCCCGCTCCTTTTTGAACGCCGCTCGATCGTAGCTGCGCAATCGCGTCCCGCTGGGCACAAGCCTTGCCGATTTCAGGACTAGGCGTCGCGCCGCGACGCACCCGACGACGAGGAGTTGCCATGGCCAGATCGATCGATCCGTTCGATTCGCAGGAAGACGACAGCATCGAAACAGACGACGACGAGCCGCCCGAGCAGGACGCGGTCACGCTGCTGTCGACGGACCACGCCGAGGTCAAGCAGATGTTCGAGCGCTATCGACAGCTCGTCGAGGGCAGCGCCGACGACGACCGGCGCGGCCAGCTCGCCGGCGAGATCTGCAGCGCGCTCACGGTGCACGCCGAGATCGAGGAGGACATCTTCTATCCGGCGATGCGCGAGGCCGTGGACGACGAGCTGCTGCTCGACCAGGCGGAAGTCGAGCACGCAGCGGCGCGCGAGCTGATCGAGCAGATCGAGAGCATGGATCCCGGCGACGCCCTCTACGACGCCAAGGTGCTCGTCCTCGGCGAGTACCTCGATCACCACGTGCAGGAAGAGGAGAACGAGATCTTCCCGCTGGCGGAGAAGGCGGGGATCGATCTCGACACCCTCGGCGCCGAGCTCGGCGAGCGCAAACGCGAGCTGATGAGCGAGCTCGAGGAAGACTGAAGGCCGCGAGGGCTTAAGTCAGAGGGCCCAGGTGCGCCGGCGGCAGCCCGGCGCCGCGGCGCGCATGCATCGCCGCATAGAGCCGCTCGAGGTCACGCGTGAACGCCGCGGCGTCGAACAGCGGCGCGGTCGGCAGTGCGGCGGCGAGGCGCTCGCGCACGGCGGCGAGACGCGCCGGGTCGTGCGCCAGCGCGAGCGCGGTCGCCTCATAGGTCGGTACATCCTCCGTCACGCAGTCGTCGAGGCCGACGCTGCGGCACAGGCTCGCCGCGACCCGCGACGCGAACGTCGCGCCTCGCCGGGTGAGCACCGGCAGGCCGGCGCGCAACGCGTCGCTCGCGGTCGTGTGCGCGCCGTAGTGGAAGGTGTCGAGGAAAAGGTCGGCAAGCCGGTGCCGGGCGAGATGCTCGTCGCGGCCGGTGCGCGGTGCGAACACGACCCGCGCGCCGTCGACGCCGCGCCGCTCGGCTTCGCGCCGCAGGTTGGCGACGGCGCCCGCGTTCGCCTCGATCAGCCAGAGAACACTCCCCGGCGTCCGGTGCAGCAGCCGCATCCAGACGTCGAAAACGTCGGGCGTGATCTTGAAGCTGTTGTTGAACGAGCAGAACACGAAGCCTTCGTTCGGCAGCCCGGCGGCGCCGCGGTGGAGCTCCGGCGCGGCGAGCGGCTGCCACGCCGCGTTCGGCAGGTAGGCGTTCGGCAGCCAGGCGACCGCTTCGCTGAAGTCGTGGCGCGATTCCGGCGGGACGACGACTTCGTCGGCGAGGACGTAGTCGATGAAGGGCGCGCCGAGCGTTCCCGGAAAGCCGATGTAGTTCACCTGCAGCGGCGCTGCGCGCGCGGCGAAGATGCCCGGCCGCGCGCCTTGCGTGAAGCCGGCGAGATCGACCGCGATGTCGAGGCCGACTTCGCGCGCGAGCGCTGCGACCTGCCTGTCGCCGAGCACACTCGCTTCGTGGAAGTGCTCGAACGACGCCATCGCGCGCGCGCGCATCGGGTCGGCGGCAGTCGGGCCGAACGAGAACGCGTGCAGCTCGAACGCGCTCCGGTCGTGGCGCTCGAACAGCTCGGCAACGAGATCCATCATCGCGTGCCGGCGGAAGTCGCCGGAGAAGTAGCCGATGCGGATGCGGCCCTGCGCGCTGCGCCCGGCACGCGCGATCGCGCGCTCGTCGCCCTCCGGCACCGACGCGGGCCAGTGCGCGGCGACGTAGGTCTCGGCGCAGCGTTTCTGCACCGCGGCCGACGCGCTCGTCGCGAGCAGCGCAAACGGATGGACGACCGCATCTGTGGTGACGATCGCGGCGCAGAGCGACGCGACCTCGGCGTCGAGCCCTTCCCAGTCGCACAGCATCATCGCCGTGTGCAGGCGATCGCCACGCGCCTGCGTGAGCGTCGGCTCGAGCGCGAGCGCGCGCCGGTAGGCGACGAGCGCTTCGTCGGGACGCTTGACCGCGTTGAGCGTCGCGCCGAGATTGGCCCACGCGTTGGCCAGCTGCGGCGCGCGCCGGGTCGCCTCGGCGAGTGCTGCGAGCGCCTCGCCGTCGCGGTGCAGATCGTGCAGCGCGAGGCCGCGATTCGACCACGCTTCGGCGTCGTCGGGATCGACCGCGAGGGCGCGGTCGGCGCTCGCGAGCGCGTCGGCGAAGCGGCCGAGCCGGTGCAGCGCGACGCCGCGGTTGCACCACGCGGGGCCGAAGGCGGGCGCGAGCGTGAGCGCGGCATCGAAGCTGCGCAGCGCTTCGTCGCTGCGCTGCGCGCGGTCGAGTGACAGCCCGAGGTTGTTGTGGAACTCGGGGTTCTCCGGCGCGAGCGCTATCGCCTGCTCGAGATGACGGAGCGCGGCGTCGTGACGACCGGCTTCGCTCTCGACCACGCCGAGCGCGCTGTGGCCGGCCGCGAGCTTCGGCTCGAGCGCGATCGCGCGCTCGTACGCCGCTGCCGCGGCAGCGCGCTCGCCCGACCGGTAGAGGACGACGCCGCGGTTGTAGTGCGCCTGGAAATCGTCCGGCCGGACCGCAATGCTGCGCTCGTACAAGGCGAGCGCGCGCGCGAAGTCGCCCGCACCGGCGGCCCCGTCGCCGAGCCGGAGGCAGACCGCGCCGAGCAGCGCGAGGACGCGCCTGTCGGGACGCCCGACCTGGGTCAGCGGCTCGAGCAGCGCCTTCGCCTCGGCGAAGCGGCCCTGCCGGCACAGCGCAAGCGCGCGCTCCGCTGTCGCGGCGACGCCGGCCATGCCGCGCTAGACGGGGTTCTGCTCGGCGAGCAGACCGGCATCGATCTTCGCCGCCCCCGCGAACGCCGGGCGCGCGGTGACGCGCGCGATGTAGTCGACGATCACGGGTGACTCGGGGACGAGCTTGAACATCGTCGTCCAGCGCAGCGCCGTCGCCCAGAGCACGTCGGCGGCGCTGAAGCGATCGCCGAGCATGTAAGGCCCTTGCGCGAGCTGGTCGGTGAGCGTCTTCAGCATCGTGTCGTAGTCGCCGTACGGGCAGGTCGCCGGCGGCGCCGGCTCGCGCTTCATCGAGCGATCGATCAGTGCAGGCTCGAACGACGAGCCGTAGAAGAACAGCCAGCGCAGATAGGGTCCGCGCAGCCGGTCGCCGATCACCGGGGTGATCCCCGCCTCGGGATAGAGGTCGGCGAGGTACGCGTACACCGCGCCCTGCTCGGTGACGAGCGCGCCGTCGTGGACGATCGCCGGCACCTTGCCCATCGGATTGACCGCGAGGTAGTCGGCCCGCCGCTGCTCGCCCTTCCTCAGGTTCAGCACGCGCAGCTCGTAGTCGGCACCGAGCTCCTCGATCAGGACGAGCGCTCCGGCCGAGCGCGATTGCGGCGCGTGGAAGAGCGTGACGTGGCGGCTCGAGGTCATCGGCGATTTCCCGGCG
Organism: Caldimonas sp.; assembly: GCA_036503045.1. Lineage (GTDB taxonomy): Bacteria > Pseudomonadota > Gammaproteobacteria > Burkholderiales > Burkholderiaceae_C > Schlegelella_A. The sequence continues at coordinate 9,650 of DASXXO010000088.1, forward strand.
TTGGCAGCGCCGCCAGCATAGCGGAGCCTCGTGGCGCCTGCGCCCCTCAGCCCGCCGCCAGGTAGGCGATGAAGGTCACGAACAGCAGCAGGGCCAGGCACGCCACGACCAGGAGCGCTGCCGTTCGCCAGAGCGTCGCCAGCATGCCGAGACCGTACGCCTCGCGCAGCTGCAGCGCCATGTGCACGGGCACCGCGAGCAGCGCGAGCGTGGCGATCGGCCGGCCCCAGCCCGTCGGCGCGAGCGCGAAGACGGCGATGAGCAGCAGCGACATGAACGAGAGCGAATAGAGGACGAACACAGCGTGGTCGTAGACCGCGACGTCGCGACGCAGCGCAAACAGGAGCCACAGAAACGGCAGCGAGATCGGCACCAGCATGAACGAGAACTTGTAGGCCGAGTTCTTGAGCTTGTAGACAAGCAGGTCCGGGTTGTCGACGGCGCGATGGATGGCCGCATCGAGCCAGGCGATGCCGGTCGGCGCGGCCGTGCTGCGCAGCTCCGCCCGCCAGTCGGGCGCGCCTGCCGGCGCGGCGACGCCCGCGGCCGAGGCCGAGGCCGCGGCCGACGTCGCGCTGGCGGCGGTCCCGATCTCGAGCACGCGCAGCGCCGCCTGGGCGACTGCGCGCTCGCTTCTCGCTTCGCCGAGCGCTTCCTTCGCATCGGCCAGGGCTTCTGCATTGCTCCGGGCCGCGCCGATGGCCGCCTCTGCCCTCGCCTCGGCGACGCGCGCATCGGCGATCGACTTTTCCAGCTCCGCGCGGGCGCTGTCATCGCTCGGCCCGGCCGGCTCGGACGAGACGTTGCTGAACGACGCGACGAAGAACATCAGAAACACCGTGAACAGGAAGAGGGCCAGCGGCGAGACATAGCGCATCCGCTGGCCGTCGATGTAGCGCCGCGTCAGCAGGCCCGGCCGCGCGACGAGCAGGGGCAACGTTCGCCAGCCCTTCGCGTCGAAATGCAGGACGCCGTGCAGCACTTCCTCGACCAGATGCAGCAGCGAGCGATACAGGTGCGCCGACTGGCCGCAAGCGTGGCAATAGGCGCCTTGCAGCGCGGCGCCGCAGTTGCGGCAGATCGCACCGTCGTGGTCCGCCGGCGCCGCCTCGGCGTGTGCCTTCTCGCCCTGCGCAGCATCGACTCGGCCCGCGACCGCCGCGGCCGTGACCAGCGCGCCGGCTGCCTCGAGCTCTTCGCTCATCGCCCGCCGCGCATGTCTCAGTCGCGCGCGAAGACCGCGTCGAGGCGTGCGCGCCAAGCCTGCTTCGTCGCAGGGTCGGCGAAGCTGGCCTCGAAGCTGTTGGCCGCCAGCGCATGGGCATGGCGCGCCTCGAGTTGCGGCAGCGCCGCGAACGCGGCGACGAAGTTGTCGTTGATGTAGCCGCCGAAATACGCCGGGTCGTCGGAGTTGACCGTCGCACACAGCCCCGCGGCCAGCAGCTCGGCGAGCGAGTGCTCGGCCATGTCGCGGTACACGCACAGCTTGACGTTGGACAGCGGGCAGACGGTGAGCGGCGTTCGCGTCGCCGCGAGCCGTCGCACCAGCGCCGGGTCCCCGAGACAGCGCACGCCGTGATCGATGCGCTCGGCGCCGAGAACGTCGAGCGCGCTTTCGATGTACGCGGGCGGACCTTCCTCGCCCGCGTGGGCGACGCGGTGCAGGCCGAGCTCGCCGGCCCGCGCGAACACGCGCGCGAACTTCTCCGGTGGATGGCCGCGCTCGCTGCTGTCGAGGCCGACGCCGATGAAGTGCTCCCGGAATGGCAGCGCCGCCAGGAGCGTGGCGATCGCCTCCTCCTCGCTCAGGTGACGCAGAAAGCACAGGATCAACTCGCTCGTCAGGCCGAGCTCGCGCCGGGCGCGCTCGCGCGCCGCGGCCAGCCCTTCGATCACCGCACCGATGGCCACGCCGCGCGCGGTGTGCGTCTGCGGGTCGAAGAAGATCTCGGCGTGGACGACGTGGTCGGCGGCGGCGCGCCGGAAGTACGCCATCGCCATCGCCTCGAAGTCCTCGGCGTGCAGCAGCACGCTCGCGCCCGCGTAGTAGATGTCGAGGAAGCTCTGCAGGTCGGTGAAGGCGTAGGCAGCGCGCAGCGCATCCACGCTCGGGTAGGCGAGCGCGACGCCGTTCTTCTTCGCCAGCGCGAAGATCAGCTCGGGCTCGAGCGTGCCCTCGATGTGCAGGTGCAACTCGGCCTTGGGCATCGCGCGCAGCAGCTCGGGGAGCCGCTCGCGCGGGATGCGGTCGAGGTCGAGCGCCATGCGACCCGGTGATCCTCAGGCGACCTGCGCGTTCGCGCGCAAGTCACTTCTTGTCGCCGCCCGGAACCTTGCCCTCGACGCCCTTGACGAAGAAGTTGATGCCGCCGAGGAACTTGTCATCGGCATTCGTTCCCTTGGCGAGCACCTCCTTGCCGTCGTTGCCCGTGATCGGACCCTTCCAGATCACGAAGCTGCCGTCCTTCAGGCCAGCCTTGACCTGGTCGACCTTGGCCTTGACGTCCGCCGGCACCTTGTCGGAGATCGAGACGATGTCGATCGCGCCTTCCTTGACGCCCCACCAGGAGCGCTGATCGCCCTTCCACGAGCCGTCAAGCATGTCCTGCGTGGCATTGATGTAGTACGGCGCCCAGTTGATGATCGCCGACGCCAGGTGCGCATTGGGCGCGTAGGCGGTCATGTCGCTGTCCCAGCCGAAGGCGTACTTGCCGGCCTTGCCCGCCGTCTGCAGCACCGCCGACGAGTCGGTGTTCTGCATCAGCACGTCGGCGCCGCCGTTGATGAGCGACTGCGCGGCCTCGGTCTCCTTCGGCGGGTTGAACCAGTCGTTGACCCAGACCACCTTGGTCTTGACCTTCGGGTTCACCGACTGCGCACCGAGCGTGAAGCTGTTGATGTTGCGGATCACCTCGGGAATCGGGATCGAGCCGACGACGCCGAGGGTGTTGGTCTTGGTCATGCCGCCGGCGATCACGCCGGCCATGTAGGCGCCTTCGTAGGTGCGGCTGTCGTAGGTGCGCATGTTGGGCGCGGTCTTGTAGCCGGTCGCGTGCTCGAACTTGACGTCGGGCAGGTCGGTGGCGACTTTCAGCATCGGCTCCATGTAGCCGAAGGTCGTGCCGAAGATGAGCTTGTTGCCCTGTGCGGCCATGTCGCGGAACACGCGCTCGGCGTCGGCCGCCTCGGGAACCTTCTCGACGAAGCTGGTCACGATCTTGTCGCCGAAATGCTTCTCGAGCGCCTTGCGGGCATTGTCGTGCGCGAAGGTCCAGCCGCCGTCGCCGACCGGGCCGACGTAGGCGAAGGCGATCTTGAGGGGGGCGCTCGTCGACGTCGCCACCGCCGGTGCCGTGACCGCCGACGCGGCCATCGGCGCGCTGGCCGTGATCGTCGTCGTTTCCGCCGGCGTCGTCGTGGCGGCCGGCTTCTCCTCCTTGCTGCAGCCCGCAAGCAGCGCGAGCGCGGCGAGCGATCCCCACCCCGCGAGTTGAACGAAGGACCGTTTCGAGAGTCGAGTCATGGAAGGCTCCAATTGATGAGTGGCCCGGGCGACGGGATTGGCTTGGCGGAAGCGAAGCGGCGATTATTGCGGAACGCTACCCCGGGAAGAACGGCTTGCCCAGCGACGCCGGCATGTTGACGCGGATGAACGACGCGTTGCGCGAGATGAGGACGAGGACGAGGATCGTCGCCAGGTACGGCAGCATCGTCAGGAACTGGCTCGAGATCTGGACGCCCTCGCCTTGCAGCTGTAGCTGCAGCATCGTCACCCCGCCGAAGAGATAAGCGCCGAGCAGGACGCGCGCCGGCCGCCAGGTCGCGAAGGTCGTGAGCGCGAGCGCGATCCAGCCCTTGCCTGCCGTCATGCCCTCGACCCAGAGGTGGGTGTAGACGACCGAGATGTACGCGCCGGCGACGCCGCAGAGGGCACCGCCGGCAACGACTGCGGCGAGCCGGATCATGCGCACCGGATAGCCG
>DASXXO010000089.1:0-4461 GCA_036503045.1 Caldimonas sp.
CGGTCGAGAACAGCCCGTTCGCCGGCGCCGCGCCGCCCGGGACGCCGCTCGCGTGCCATGCCATCGCCGGCATGCTCGAAGCGCTCGCCGGCGCGATGTGGTCGCGCGACGCCGAGGCGCACGAGACGCATTGCGCGGCGAGCGGCGGCGAGACGACGTGCCGCTTCGTCGCCGCGCCGCGCGGCCGAGCGCACCGCGGGCAAGCTTTCCCCGATCCCGGGCCGACCCGCCGGCCTTCACCTGCAGGAGATCCGTCATGAAGCTGACCCGTCGCGCGGCGTTCGTCGCCGCCGCCACCGCCGCCTTCGGCCTGCACGCAAACGCCGCCGGCGCCGACCTCAAGGTCGGCGTCAATGTCGCGCTCTCGGGGCCGAACTCGTCGCTCGGCATCCCGTACTCGAAAGGCATGCAGGCCGCGCTCGCCTACAAGGGCGAGGTCGCGGGCCACAAGATCCAGCTCGTCCTGCTCGACGACGCGTCCGATCCCGCCGCCGCCGGCCGCAACGCGAGAAAGCTCGTCGAGGAAGACAAGGTCGACGTGCTGATGGGCTCCTCCGGAGTTCCTTCGTCGGTCGCGATCGCGCAGGTCGCCAAGGAAACGAAGACACCGATGATCGGTCTCTCGCCGATCTCGATCGACGCCGCCGACAACAGCTGGGTCGTGACCGTCGCGCAGCCGACGCAGCTGATGGTCGACGCGGTGGTCGACCGGATGAAGGCCAACGGCGTCAAGACGGTTGGCTACATCGGCTTTTCCGACTCCTGGGGCGACCTCGTCTACGACGCGCTCATGAAGGCGGCGCCGGCGCGCGGCATCAAGGTCGTGAGCAACGAGCGCTATGCGCGCTCCGACCAGTCGGTGACCGGCCAGATGCTGAAGATCGTCGCGCTGCATCCCGACGCGGTCATGACCGGCGGCTCGGGAACTCCTGGCGCGCTGCCGTTTCTCGCGCTCGCCGAACGCGGCTTCAAGGGCGGCGTGTACGGCCAGCACGGACTCATCAACCCGGATTTCATCCGTGTGGCGGGCGCCTCCGGCAACGGGGCGCTGATGCCGACCGGCCCGGTGATCGTCGCCGAGCAGTTGCCCGACAGCTATCCGACCAAGAAGATCGCGCTCGACTTCCGGCGCGAGTTTCAGAAGGTCAACGGCTCGCCCACGACCGACGCGTTCTCGGCCTACTCGTTCGACGCCTGGGTGGTGTTCGTCGACGCCGCCGAGCGCGCTCTCAAGAAGGGCGAGCCCGGAACGCCGGCGTTTCGCCTGGCGCTGCGCGACGCGATCATGAGCACGAGGGAAGTGGTCGGCACGCACGGCGTCTACAACTTCAAGGACGGCAACCTCTACGGCGTCGACCAGCGCGCGCGCGTGATCGTCAAGCTCGACAGCGGCGCTTGGAAGCTGTCGCAGTGACGCCACCGCCAGCCCGCTCGGAGGGCGGCCCGCCGCATCCGGCCGACCGGCGGCGCCATCGGGTGCCGAAGGCGATGTCTGCGTGAACGCAGACATCGCTGCCATTCTGGCGATGGACGGCCTCGCGAACGGGGCCGTCTACCTGCTCGCCGGGCTCGGCCTCGTGCTCGTGTTCTCGGTCACGCGCGTCGTCTTCGTTCCGTTCGGCGACGTCGCCGCGTTCTCGGCGCTCTCGCTCGCCGCGTTCGAGACCGGGCGCACGCCGCCGACGATCGGCCTCGTCGCGACGCTCGCCGCGCTCGCGTTCGCGACCGAGGCCGCGAGCCTGGCGCGTCGAGGCGAGAGCGCGCGCATCCCGCGCGCGTTCCTGCTCTGGGGCGTGCTACCGCTCATGCCGTGCGCACTCGCGTGGCTCGCGGCCCGGCCGGGCGTGCCCGCGCCGCTGCACGTCGCGAGCGCCGTGCTGCTCGTCGTTCCGGTCGCGCCGCTGCTCGCGCGCGTCGTCTTCCAGCCGATCGCCGACGCATCGGTGCTCGTGCTGCTGATCGTCGCACTCGCGCTGCACTTCCTGCTCTCGGGGCTCGGGCTGCTGTTCTTCGGCCCCGAGGGCTCGCGCACCCAGCCGCTCGCGAGCGGCACCTTCGACCTCGGCGCCGGCATCACGGTCTCGGGGCAGGTCGTGCTCATGGTGCTCGCCGCGATCGTGCTGTCGGCGCTCTTTTTTCTCGTCTTCGAACGCACGATCGCCGGCAAGGCGCTGCGGGCGACCGCGGTGAACCGCATCGGCGCGCGGCTCGTCGGCATCCGCCCGGCGCGCACGGCAACCCTCGCGTACGGCTGCGCGTCGTTGCTCGCCGGCCTCATCGGCGTCCTGATCGCGCCGGTGACGACGATGTACTACGACTCGGGCTTCATCATCGGCCTGAAGGCGTTCGTCGCGGCGATCATCGGCGGCCTGACGAGCTACCCGGGCACGGCGATCGGCGCGCTCGCGGTCGGCCTGGTCGAAAGCTTCGCGTCGTTCTGGAGCGGTGCGTTCAAGGACGCGATCGTCTTTTCGCTTCTGATCCCGGTGCTGCTGCTGCGCTCGTTCGCGCTGCCGCTCGGCGAGGAAGCCGGGGAGGAGATCGACACGTGAGCGCCACCGCGCGGCGCCTGCTGCTCGCGGCCGTGGTCGCCGCGTTCGCGCTCGCGCCGCTCGTCGCCGGTCGCTTCACGGTCTCGCTCCTCAACGACGTCGGCATCGCCGCGCTCGTGGCCCTCGGCCTCGTCCTCCTCACCGGCGTCGGCGGAGCGACCTCGTTCGGCCAGGCCGCGTTCGTCGGCATCGGCGCCTACGCGACCGCGTGGCTCACGACCGTGCAGGGCGCGTCGCCGTGGCTCGGGCTGCTCTTCGCGCTCGTCCTCGCCGGGGCATCGGCGCTCGTCATCGGCGTGGTCACGCTGCGCCTCGGCGGCCACTACCTGCCGCTCTCGACGATCGCCTGGGGGCTCTCGATCGCGATCGTCTTCGGCAACCTGGAATCGCTCGGACGTCACAGCGGCATCGCCAACGTGCCGGCGCTCAGTCTCGGCCCGTGGTCGCTCGCCGACCCGCGCGCGGTGTATTACCTGATCTGGGCGCTCGTCGGCGCCGCGCTGCTGTTCTCTCGCAATCTGCTCGACTCGCGTCCGGGGCGGGCGATGCGGGGCCTGCGCGGCGGCGCGACGCTGCTCGCGAGCGTCGGCGCCGATGCGGTGCGCGTTCGCCTGGCGCTCTTCGTCATCGCCGCGTTGCTCGCCGGCCTCGCCGGCTGGCTCTATGCGCACAAGAACCGCTTCGTCAGCCCGTCGCCGTTCGACGTGCGCGCGAGCATCGAGTACTTGCTGATGGCGGTCGCCGGCGGCCTCGGCCAGCTCACCGGCGCAATCGCCGGCGCGGCCGTCGTCCTGCTCCTGAAGAATGCGCTCCAGGACGTGCTGCCGCTGCTCTCGGCGCGCGCCGCGCAGATCGAGGCGGTGGCGTTCGCGCTGCTCTTCATCGGCCTGCTGCACTTCGCGCGCGCCGGGCTCACGGGCTACGTCGTACGCTGGTGGCGGCGCCGCCACGCGCGCGCGCCGGTCGACGACGCTGCGCTTGCCGGCGCGGCGCCGCTGCCGCGTCGCGCCTTGCCCGCCCCCGGCAGGCGGCTACTCGAGGTCGATGGCGCGACCAAGCGCTTCGGCGGTCTGGTCGCCGTCAACGACGTGAGCTTCGCCGTCGACGCCGGCGAGATCGTCGGCCTGATCGGTCCGAACGGCGCTGGCAAGTCGACCATGTTCAACCTCCTCACGTGCACGCTGCCGATGACGGCGGGGCGGGTGCGCTTCCTCGGCCGCGACATCACCGGGCGGGCGCAGAAGGAAGTCGCGCGCATGGGCCTGGCGCGAACCTTCCAGCACGTCAAGCTCAGGCCGCAGATGAGCCTGCTCGACAACGTCGCGCTCGGCGCCTGGTCGCGCACGCAAAGCGGCGTCCTGCGCGCGGGCCTGCGCCTCGACCGCGAAGACGAGCGGCGGATTCGCGCCGAGGCGTGGCGCCAGCTCGAGCGCACCGGCCTGGCGGCGCGCGCGCACGAAGCCGCGGGCAGCCTGCCGCTCGGCACGCAGCGCATCCTCGAGATCGCGCGGGCGCTCGCCGCCGACCCGGTCCTGCTCGTCCTCGACGAGCCGGCGGCGGGACTACGCCGGCAGGAGAAGGACGCGCTCGCCGCGCTCCTGAAGCGCCTGCGCGACGAGGGCGTGACGATCCTCATCGTCGAGCACGACATGGACTTCGTGATGCGGCTCGTCGACCGGCTCGTCGTCATGAACTTCGGCCAGAAGCTCGCCGAGGGTGCCCCCGCGGCGGTCCGTGCCGATGCGCGCGTGCAGGACGCCTACCTCGGAGGCGTCGCATGAGCGCGATGCTTGAGATCGGTGATTTTCACGTCGCTTACGGCAAGGTCGAGGCGGTTCGCGGCGTATCGCTGTCGTTGCAGCAGGGCCAGATCATTACCGTGATCGGGCCCAACGGCGCCGGCAAGACG
>DASXXO010000090.1:0-5777 GCA_036503045.1 Caldimonas sp.
GCGCCGAAGATCCGCTGCGAGAGCTACTTCGCGTGCGCCGAGGTCGACAAGTGGGCGCCGCCCGCCGACATCGCCAAGCTCCAGGCGGCGCTCGAGCAGGCCGGAGCGCCGCACCGGATCGAGTGGTACCCGGGCGCCGAGCACGGCTTCGTCTTCCCGAAGCGCGTGCCGATCTACAACCGCGCCGCCGCCGAACGGCACTGGGAGCGGCTGTTCAGCCTGTTCGAGCGCAACCTGCGCCCGCGCGCTTGAGTCGCTTGGCGAGCTAGACGAAGGGCGCGGGTAGCTTCTCGCTCGCCGACGCCCGCTGCACCGCGGGCCGCGCGCGCATCCGCTCGAGCCACGGCCGCAGGTGGGCAAGACTGCGCGCCGGCCTGGCGAATTCGCGCGTCCAGCGGCAGAGGACGAACGCATACGGATCGGCGACGCTGAAGCTCGCGCCGAGCAGCCACGGCTGGCCGTGGCGCGCGAGCTCGGCATCGAGCTGGTCGAGCAGCGTGCCGATCTTCGCTTCCGCCTTCGCCTTGACGGCCGCCGCGCCGGCCGCGTCGGCGGCCCAGCGCTCGGGATAGAAGTAGAGGATGAGCGCAGTCTGCAGCGTATTCGCGAGCCAGGCGACCCATTTGTATGCGTTCGCGCGCTCGCGCGTTCCGAACGGCGGAAGCAGTCCCGCGGCGGCGTGTACGTCGGCCAAGTGCGTGCAGATCGCCGCCGTCTCGTAAAGGACGAGCGGTGCGCCGTCGGCGCTGCGCGAATCGGGGTCGACGAGGACCGGGATCAGCCCGTTCGGGTTGAGCGCCAGGTACGCGGGCGACTTGTGCGCGCCGTGCTCGCGGTCGACATACGCGAGCTCGAACGGCACGCCGATCTCCTCGAGCACGATGTGCACGATCAGGCTCGCGTTGCCCGGGAAGTAGTGCAGCTGCAGCAACGTCAGCTCCCGGTGCGCTCGAGGTAGCTCTGGAACACGGCGGCGTGGACGAACGCCGCGTCGGCCGCGTTCGGCCACAGCTCGGCGCTGCTGAAGCGGACGTCGTAGGTCGGCTCGTCTTCCGACGTGACGCCGTGCGCCGCGGCGTCCGGGAACGGATAGGGCGGCGACTCACTGACCACGACGCCCGTCTTGCCGCGGATGTAGGCCGGCATGCGCACGTGGCCGGGAACGTGTTCGACGCGCACCCGCACGCGGTCGCCTGGCCGGAAGCGCTCGCGCGTCGCGGCGTTGCCGCGCCCCGGAGCGGCGGGCGAAGCGAGCGGGAACGCGCCGTGCGCGCGCCGTTCGAGCTCCTCGCGCGTGACCAGCCCCTTCTCGACGAGGAGCGTCGCCAAGCTCGTCAGCGAGCGCTCGTAGTAGCTCGCCGACAGGTAGTGGCGCGGCTCCATGCGCTCGATCGCATGGCGGTACTCGTCCATGTTGAAGACGCCGACCTTGACCGCGAGCGAGTAGAGCGCGTTGACGCGCTTCTCCCAGTCCGCATGAAAGGCCGGCGCGGCCGGCGAATGACGCACCGGGCCGAAACCCTGTCGTCCGCCGAGGTCGTGGATGCCGTCCATCAGGACCTCGGTACCGAGAGCCGTGCGACGCCGATCATCGAATCCTTGGTGACGATCGAAGCGAGCCGCTCCTCGGACCAGCCCGCGGTCTCCGGCGGCCGCACCGGCAGGACGAAGTAGCGCGTGTCGGCGGTCGTGTCCCAGACGCGGATCTCGACCTCGGCGGGCAGCTCGAGCCCCATCTCCTTCAGCACGGTGCGCGACTCGCGCACGACCCGCGCGCGGTACTCGAGGTCCTTGTACCAGTCGGGCGGCAGGCCGATGATCGTGAACGCCGTGCACGAGCAGAGCGAGCAGCAGATGACGTTGTGCACGCGCGCGCTGTTCTCGAGCACGACGAGGCGGCGATGGTGGCGCGGCAGCTCGTAGCCGAACTCGGCGACGGCGGCCTTGCCGTCGGCGAGCAGACGCTCGCGATACGCCGGGTCGGTCCACGCCTTCGCAACGATGCGCGCGCCGTTCTCGGGGACCCAGCGCTCCTCGGCGAGCTGGGTCGCCTGGATGACGAACTCGTCCGGCGCGAAGCCGTGGTCGGCGAGGACGGACTCGACCGCGTCGATGCGCTGCTCGACCGATGCGACGGCACGTTGCGGCTGGCCTGGATTCGGCATGGCGTTCGCTCCGCTCGAACAATGGACGAGTATAGGAAGGCTTGAAAGCAGTGGCGCGCGCCGACGCCTTCGGCTAGATTTCCTCCCCGGTAGACCACAAGGGAGAAGTTCATGCCGCTCTCGAATCGCCTCGCCGCCGAGTTCCTTGGTACCTTCTGGCTCGTGCTCGGGGGCTGCGGCAGCGCCGTCATCGCCGGCGCGTTTCCCCAGCTCGGAATCGGCTTCGTCGGCGTCTCGCTCGCCTTCGGGCTGACGGTGCTGACGATGGCGTACGCGATCGGCCACGTGTCGGGCTGCCATCTGAATCCCGCGGTCTCGCTCGGGCTCGTCGTCGGCGGCCGCTTCCAGGCGAAGGACCTGATTCCCTACGTCGTCGCGCAGGTCGCCGGCGCGATCGTCGCCGCCGGCGTGCTCTACGTGATCGCCACCGGCAAGGCCGGATTCGAGATGAAAGGCTTCGCCGCCAACGGCTACGGAGAGCACTCGGTCGGTGGCTACTCGCTCACCGCAGGGCTCGTCTGCGAGTTCGTGATGACCTTCGTCTTCCTCATCGTCATCCTCGGCGCGACCGACGAGCGTGCGCCGAGCGGCTTCGCGCCGATCGCGATCGGACTCTGCCTGACGTTGATCCACCTGATCAGCATCCCGGTGACCCAGACGTCGGTCAACCCGGCGCGCAGCACGGGGCCGGCGCTCTTCGTCGGCGGATGGGCCATCGCGCAGCTCTGGCTGTTCTGGCTCGCTCCGCTCGCGGGCGCCGCCTGCGCGGGCTTGGCGTATCGCGCCATCAGCGGCGAACGCAGCGTCGCGACCGGCATGGAAGGGCCCGCCAGCGGCCCGGCCCTGAGCACGTGAAGGCAGCAGTCCTGCACGCTGCGCGCGTGCCGATGACGATCGAGGACGTCGCGATCGAGAAACCGAAGCGGCGCGAAGTGCTCGTGCGCACCGCGGCGGCGGGTCTCTGCCACAGCGACCTGCACTTCATCGAAGGCGCATACCCGACGCCGATGCCGACCGTGCTCGGCCACGAGTCGGCGGGCGTCGTCGAAGCGGTAGGCGAAGACGTCACCTACCTCAAGCCCGGCGATCACGTGATCGCGTGCCTGTCGGTGTTCTGCGGCCACTGCGAGTTCTGCCTGAGCGGGCATCCGTCGATCTGCCAGACGCCCGAGGTCAAGATGCCGCCCGGCGCTGCAAAGCGGCTGACCTGGCAAGGCAAGCACCTCAACCAGTTCCTCAACCTGTCGTCCTTCGCCGAGCACATGCTGGTACACGAGCACGCGCTCGTGAAGGTTCGCGAGGACATGCCGCTCGACCTCGCGAGCCTGATCGGTTGCAGCATCGTCACCGGCTACGGCGCGGTGGTGCACACCGCGAAGGTTGAGCCGGGCTCGACGGTCGCTGTGTTCGGCGCCGGCGGCATCGGCCTGGCGACGATCAACGCCGCGCAGATCGCCGGCGCGGCGCGCATCATCGCGGTCGACAAGGTGCCGTTCAAGCTCGAGCTCGCCAAGCGCTTCGGCGCAACCGACGTGCTCGACGCATCGACCGGCGACAACATCGCCAAGCGCATCGTCGAGCTGAGCGGCGGCGGCGTCCACCATGCGTTCGAGTGCATCGGCCTGAAGGCGACCGCCGAGCAGAGCTTCTCGGCGCTGCGCTCGGGAGGCACGGCGACCCTGATCGGCATGATCCCGGTCGGCACGAAGATCGAGCTGCACGGCGTCGACTTCCTGCGCGAGCGCAGGATCCAAGGCTGCATGATGGGATCGAATCGCTTCCGCACCGACATGCCGCGGCTGATCGAGTTCTACCTGCAGGGCCGGCTTCGCCTCGAAGAGATGGTGTCGGCGCGGATCGGGCTCGAGCAGATCAACGAAGGCTTCGCGGCGCTGAAGAGCGGCGGCATCGCGCGCGACGTGATCGTCTTCGCGCAGTAGCGCCTGCCTTCAGGCCGCGTTGGCGGCGCCGAGCGACGAACGCTGCATCATCGTCGGCACCCGTGCGGGCGCCCCTCCCGCCGCCTCGGCCGCGTCGGCGACCGCGAGCGCGGTCATGTTGACGATCCGCCGCACCGTCGAGGACGGCGTCAGCACGTGCGCCGGACGCGCCGCGCCGAGCAGGATCGGCCCGACCGTGACGCCGTTGCCGCCGGTCATCTTGAGCACGTTGAAGAGGATGTTCGCCGCGTCGAGGTTCGGCAGCACGAGCAGATTGGCGCTCCCGCTGAGCGTCGTCTCGGGCAGGTAGCCGCGCCGCACCGCTTCCGAGAGCGCGGCGTCGCCCTGCAGTTCGCCGTCGGACTCGATGTCCGGAGCGCGCTCGCGGAAGAGCGCCTGCGCCGCGCGCATGCGCTTTGCCGACGCGCGCGCCGACGAGCCGAAGATCGAGTGCGAAAGGAACGCAACCTTCGGCGGCACGCCGAAGCGGCGCACCTCGGCGGCGGCGAGCAGTGCGATGTCCGCGAGCTCCTCGGCGCTCGGCTCCTCGTTGACGAAGGTGTCGGCGATGAAGAGCGTGAAGTTGGCGAGCATCAGCGCGTTCATCGCCGCGAGAGTTCGCACGCCGGGCTGCTTGCCGATCACGTCGCGCACGTGCTCGAGGTGGCCGTCGTAGCGGCCGACCAGGCCGCAGAGCATCGCCTCGGCTTCGCCGCGGTGGACCATGAGCGAAGCGATCAGCGTGTTCGAGCGACGCACCGCCGCCTTCGCGGACTCGGGCGTGACGCCCTCGCGCGCCATGAGGCTGCGGTAGTCCTCCCAGTAGCTGCGAAAGCGCGGATCGCTCTCCGGGTCGCACAGCTCGAAGTCGCGCCCCGCCTGCAAGCGCAGTCCTGCTCGATCGATGCGCATCTTGACGACTTCAGGGCGGCCGACCAGGATCGGCTGCGCCATGCCCTCGTCGAGCACTACCTGCACCGCGCGCAGCACGCGCTCGTCCTCGCCCTCGGCGTAGACGACGCGCGCCGGGCGCGCCTTGGCGGCGGCGAACACGGGCCGCATCACCATGCCGGTCTGGTAGACGAAGCGGCCGAGGCTTTGCCGGTACGCATCGAGGTCGGCGATCGGCCGCGTCGCGACGCCCGACTCGGCAGCCGCCTGCGCGACCGCCGGCGCGATGCGCAGGATCAGCCGCACGTCGAACGGCGTCGGGATGATGTACTCGGGACCGAACTTCAGCTCCTTGTCCTGGTACGCGGCGGCGACCTCGTCGCTCGCCTCAGCCTTGGCGAGCGCCGCGATCTCGCGCACGCACGCGAGCTTCATCGCCTCGGTGATCTTGGTCGCGCCGCAGTCGAGCGCGCCGCGGAAGATGTAGGGGAAGCAGAGGACGTTGTTGACCTGGTTCGGATAGTCGCTGCGCCCGGTCGCGATGATGCAATCAGGGCGCGTCGCGAGCGCCAGTTCGGGGCGGATCTCCGGCTCGGGGTTGGCGAGCGCGAGGATGATCGGCGTGGCGGCCATGCTCTTGACCATCTCGGCGGTCATGACGCCGGCCGTCGAGCAGCCGAGGAAGACGTCGGCGCCGCGAACGATGTCGGCCAGCGTGCGCGCGTCGGTGCGCTGGCAATAGCGGTGCTTGCTCTCGTCGAGCTTGCCAGCCTTGAAGTCG
>DASXXO010000091.1:0-6465 GCA_036503045.1 Caldimonas sp.
AGCCGCGGCGCGATCCGCGTCGGCGCCTACGCCGACATCGTCGTCTTCGATGCGGCGACGATCAGCGATACCGCGACGTTCGAGCTGCCGAAGGCGCAAGCCGTAGGCGTGGACTACGTGCTGGTGAACGGCAAGGTCGCCTATCGCTGCGGCGACGTCGAACCGAGAAGAAACGGGCGGTTCCTGGCCCGCGAGCCCAGGCCAGCAACGAATTCCAATCCTTGAGCTTCAGGGTGGAGGAGCATCCTCTTGCCTCGAACGTCGGAAGTAGTGAAGCGGATGTGCTCCAGATCGACGGTTGCAGCGATCCCCCGCAGGGCTATGCGTCCGTCACCGCGACTGCAGGGGAACATGACGCGTGGTCACTCGATCACACGTCACGAGGCCCCTCCTCCTGCGCGGCGATATCGGTCACATCCGGGTCGAAGGGCTTGGCCAGCGTGACCGACGGCAGCAGTGTTGTCAGCGGCCGCATCCACCAGCGAGCCACCGTACCCAGGCGTCAGGCAGCTGGAAGCGGTCGCGCAGAATGGTCGCAAGCACGAGAGGGGTCGCATCTGCCACGGCGGTTGCCGTTGGCGGTAACCATGCGTGCGTGCTGACGACGGGCGCAACCGTCGAGTGCTGGGGCGAGCCCGGCGGTGCCACCAATCGAGCAGTCACCAAGTTGCAGGGCAGAGCAGCCCTCCGCTGCCAGGAATCCTCACCGATCGGTCGCGGCAACCGCCGACATTCCGCAGACCAGATCGAATGCCGGCAGCAGTCTGAGGTCGCCGTTTGCCGTCAACGGCTGACCGTCGCCTCATGGCCCGAGTGCCGCCGTTTCGCAAACGCCTTACCAATCCTCCTTCACCGCCAGCACCGTCTGCCGCCCGATCGCGCGCCGCGCCGAGAGCGACGTCGTGATCGTCCCCGCGACGACGACGGCGAGGCACAAGGCCGCGAGGCGTGCCCACGGCAGCAGCAGGTCCATCGTCCAGTGGAAGCTCTGCGGGTTGACGACCTCGACGAGAACGACGCTCACCGCGATGCCGAGCGCGAGCCCGAGCGCGGCGCCGACGGCGGTCCACACGGCGCCTTCGGCGGCGACGATGGCGAGGATCTGGCGGCGCGTCAGGCCGAGATGGACGAGCAGTCCGAACTCCTTGCGTCGTGCGAGCACCTGCGCCGAGAAGCTCGCGGCGATGCCGAACAGGCCGATCGCGATCGCCACCGCCTGCAGCCAGTAGGTGACGGCGAAGCTGCGGTCGAAGATGCGCAGCGACACGGCGCGGATCTCGCGCGGCGACGCGAACTCGAGCAGCGCGGGGTCGTAGCCGACCGCGCGCGCCATCGTGCGCACTTCGTTCTCGACCGCAGCCGTGCTCGTACCGGGCGCGAGCCAGAGCGCGAGGTCGTTGACACGCTCGTCTCCGCTCAGGCGGCGCCAGTCGGCGCGGTCGACCACGACCGCGCCGTACTGGCGCGCGTAGTCGCGCCACACCGCGCGCACGAACACCTCGGCGCGGCGGCCGTCAGGGAGCGGCAGCGCGAGCGTCGTCCCGGGCGCTGCGCCGTAGAGCGCGACCATCGCCTCGCTCACGTATGCGGCCGTCGCGCCCGACGGCGCGGCGAGCAGGCCGCCGGTGAGCGGCAAGCGGCGCGCGGGGTCCTCGATCGGCCGCGCGATGAGCGAGACCGCGGGTCGGCGCGGATCGAGCTGGAGCGCGACCACGCGTTGCCCTTCGGCGCGCGCGACGCCTGCGATCGTCGACACGCGTTGGGCGAGGCTCGGCGGCAGCGTGGTGACGTCTCCGCCGGGTGGCCCGGCAGCGGCGCGAACGTACAGGTCGGCCGGGAGGACGACGTCGAGCCAGCGCGTCACGCCGTCGCGAAAGCTCGCGACCATGACCGTGAGCGCGACCGAGAGGGCGAGGCTCGCGACCACGCCTGCGACGGCGATCGTCGCGCTCGCGCGCTGGTGGCGCGCGCGCTCGACCGCGAGCAGCGCGAGCGCGTTGCTTGGCTCGGCGACCCCGGCGAGCGCCCAGCCGACGCCGGCCGGCACGCAGGCGATCCCGCCGATCAGCAGCAAGGCCACCGACAGGTATGCGGCGAGGGGGATCTCGAGCACCGGCGGCAGCGTCGCGAGCACGGCGCCGAGCGCGAGCAGCGCGACGCCGAGGCGCCACGGCGAGCGCGCCGTGCTCGCCGAGCCGAGCCCCTTCAACGCCTGCGCCGGCACGATGCGCTGCGCGGCGCGCGCCGGCACCCAGCCGCCGACCAGCGCGGCGACGACGCCGAGCGCGCCGTACAGAAGAGCGCCGCCGACGCCGAAGCGCAGGGCCGGCGCGACGCCCGGGAAGTAGCCGCCGCCGAGGTCGCCGCCGAAGAGCTTGAGCGCGATCGCTGCGAGCGCGGTGCCGAGCGCGAGGCCGAGCACGCTTCCGGCGGCGCCGAGCAGCGCCGACTCGGCGAGGACGAGCGCGAGCCGCTGGCGCGCCGACAGGCCGAGCACCGCGAGCAGCGCGAGCTGCTGCACGCGCTGCGCGACCGAGAGGGCGAGGATCGAGAAGACGAGGAAAGCACCGGTGAACATCGCGACCAGCGCAAGCACGGTGAGATTGACGCGGTACGCGCGCGAGACGTTCGAGACGCGCTCGTTGGCTTCGCTCGGTTCGGCGGCGCGCACGCCAGGAGGCAAATGCAGCGCAGCGACCACCGCCGCGCGATCGGCGCCGGGCGCGAGGCGAACGTCGATGCGGTGCACCCGGCCGAGCATGGCGAGCGCGACCTGCGCGCCGGCGATGTCCATCACCGCCAGTGGCGGCCCGCCGGCGCCGACGCTGCCGGCGACGCGCAGGTCGAGGCGACCGCTCGCGGTCTGCAGCGCGAGCATCGTCGCGGCGGCGCCGAGGCGCTGCTCGGCGGCGCCGTTCAGGAACACCGCGGCCGGATCGAGCATGGCCAAGCGATCGGCACCCGCGCGCGGCCGCGGCACGAGCGCCGGCGCGAGACGGGCGACGACGAGCGCGTCGATGCCGACGACGCGGATCGGCACCCGCTTGCCTGCGGTATCGAATGCGAAGGTCTCGCCTTCGACGATCGGGCTCGCGACCGCGACGCCGGGGGTCGTCGCGACGGTGCCGTAGAGCGCTTCGTCGAATCCGGCGCGCGCCCCGACCAGCGCGACGTCGGCGTCGCCGTTGACGGCGCGCACGGCGGCGCCGAACTCGGCGAGCGCCGAGGCGTTGATCAGGTGCACCGAGAACGCGAGCGCGACGCCGAGCGTCACCGCGAGCAGTGCGGCGGCGTTGCGCCACGGATGGTGGCGCAGCTCCGGCCACGAGAGATGCCCGAGCAGCGACGCCAGACCGCTCACGCGACGATCCCCTCCGGGGTGAGCGTCACGCTGCGATCGGCGCGCGACGCAGCAGCCCGGGAGTGTGTCGCGAGGAGGCACGCGGCGCCGTGCGCGCGCACCTGCTCGACGAGCAGCGTCAGCACGCGCTCGGCGGTCGCCGGGTCGAGATTGCCGGTCGGCTCGTCGGCGAGGATGAGCCTCGGCCGGTGCACGAGGGCGCGCGCGATCGCGACGCGCTGCAGCTGGCCGCCCGAAAGCGTCTGCGGCAGGCGCGCCGCGAAGCCGCCGAGGCCGACCGCGTCGAGCATCGCTTCGACGCGCGCCGGATCGGGCGCGTGCTGCAGCAGGAGCGGCAGGCCGACGTTGGCGCCGACGGTGAGATGTGGCAGGACGTGGAACGCCTGGAAGACGAAGCCCAGGTGGTCGCGCCGGAACACCGCCTGCGCCGCCTCGTCGAGCGCCTGGATGTCGGTGCCGTCGACGCGCACCGTTCCGGCATCGACGGTGTCGAGCCCGGCGGCGCAGTTGAGGAGGGTCGACTTGCCGACCCCGGATTCGCCGACGACGGCGGCGAACTCGCCGGCCGCGAGCACGAGGTCGACGCCGGCGAACACGGTGCTCGCGCCGTAGCGCTTCGCCAGCCCGGTGATCGCAAGGACCGGCTCAGCCAATCCGGCCCTCGCGCACGAGCCGCTTCGCGATCCGCACCACGTGCCCCGGGGCGTCGGGTGCGTCGCATTCAACCACCGTGCGCCACGGCATCGCGCGTAGCCAGGTCAGCTGGCGCTTCGCGAGCTGGCGCGTCGCCGCCGTCGCACGCACGGCGAGCGCGTCGAGGTCGCCGACCTCGAGCGCGTGCCATGCCTGGCGGTAGCCGACCGCGCGCATCGAAGGCAGCGCGGTGTGCAGGTCGCCGCGCGCGCGCAGGCGCCGCACCTCGTCGACGAAACCCGCGGCGAGCATGGCCGCGAAGCGCGCGCCGATGCGTTGGTGCAGCCAGGCGCGGTCGCCCGGCTCGAGCGCGACGAGCGGCGGCGTTCGCCCGGCCGGAGCGCTGTGCCAGCTCGAGAGCGGGCGTCCGCTCAGCCGGTGCACCTCGAGCGCGCGCTGGATGCGCTGGCCGTCGTGCGGCGCGATGCGCGCCGCGCTCGCCGGGTCGACCGCGGCGAGCTCGGCGTGCAGGGTAGGCCAGCCCGCACGCGCGGCGCGCGCATCGAGCTCCTCGCGCACCCCGAGGTCGGCTTCGGGGAGCGCGTCGAGGCCGTCGAACAGCGCCTTGAAGTAGAGCATCGTGCCGCCGACCAGGATCGGCAGCGCGCCACGCGCGCGGATCGCCGCGATCGCCGCGCTCGCGTCGGTGATGAAGCGCGCCGCCGAATAGCGCTCGCTCGGCTCGACGATGTCGATCAGGTGGTGCGGCACGGCGGCGCGCTCGGCGCGGCTCGGCTTGGCGGTGCCGATGTCCATGTCGCGGTAGACGAGGGCCGAGTCGACGCTGACGAGCTCGACGCGCCGCTCGTCGGCGAGCGCCTCGGCGACCGCGAGCGCCGCCGCGCTCTTGCCCGATGCGGTCGGCCCGGCGATGCACAGCACCGTCTCGACGGGGTGCATCGGCGCGCGCACCGCCGGCGCGGGAATCCTGGGCATCTGCCGAGGGTAGCAGGGCGGCCCGCGCCGGCGCCGGTAGGAGCGTGCCGACACGCGCATGGCCTGGTCGCCCACGCGCGCGCCGAGGGGCTTCCGATAGCCGGTGCGCGACCCGGCGGCAGAGACTCGGGACCGAAGGAGCATGTCATGAAGATGACCCGTTCGCTCGCGGCCGCGCTGCTCGTGGCGCTCGGCCTCGGCGCAGCGAGCGCGCGTGCCGCCGAGATCACGCTCTATGAGCACGCCAATTTCGGCGGCACCCAGCTCACGCTGCGCGGTTACACGCCCAATTTCACCGGCACCGGCTTCAACGACCGCGTCTCGAGCATCGTCGTCACGTCGGGGCGCTGGGAGCTCTGCAGCGACGCCGATTTCAAGGGAACGTGCGCGGTCTTCGGCCCCGGCGAATACCCGACCATCGACCGCCGGCTGAGCGACCACTACAGCTCGGCGCGCGAGATCGGCAGCGTCGGCGAGCGGCGCGGCGGCACCGATGACGATCGCGGGTCGATCGAGCTGTACGACCAGCCGGGGTTCCGCGGCCGGTCGCTGCGACTCGAATCGGACGCCGAGGCGCTCGCCACGAGCGGCTTCAACGATCGCGCGGCGAGCGCGGTCGTCACGCAGGGGACGTGGGAGCTCTGCACCGACGCCGACTACTACGGCGACTGCCGGTCGTTCCCGCCTGGCCGCTACGCCGACCTCGGCTTCGGGATGGAGCGGCGCATCTCGTCGGCGCGCCTGATCCGCTCGCCGCGCGAAGCGCCGATCGCCGTCACCCCCGGCTACGCGCAGTCGCCGCCGATCTCGGGCCGCGCGTTCCTCTACAGCGAGCGTAGGCTGCGCGGCACGAGCCTCGCGGTGGCCGGTGCGGTCGGCGACCTCCAGCGTTCGGGCTTCGACAAGGAGGCGAAGTCGATCCTCATCGAATCGGGCAGCTGGCTCGCTTGCCGCGACACCTGGTTCCGCGGCGACTGCCGCGTCTTCGGCCCCGGGCGCTACGACGACCTGGCGGGATTCGGCCTCGATCGCATGATCTCGTCGATCCGGCCCGCGGAGACGCGGCCGCAGGTGAGCGCGCTGCCCGGTGCGCCGCCGGCGCCGCCCTCGGCGGCGGTTCCGGAGCCTTCGCGCGGCGCCGCGCTCGAGTTCTACTCCGAGCCGGGATTCGGCGGCGAGCGTCTGCTTCTCGAGCGCACCACCGGCGATCTCGACCGGCTGAACTTCGATCGCCGCGCCGCCTCGGTTGTCGTGCTGAGTGGAACGTGGGAGCTTTGCACCGACGCGCGCTTCAGCGGCAGTTGCGCGGTCTATCCTCCCGGTCGCTACCCGCGCCTGGGCGGCTTGACGCGACAAGTCGTGTCGGTCCGCCGCATCGAGTAGAGCTGCACCTTCCACTTCGCAGGACACGCATGAACCTGACCCTCGCCATCGGCCCGCTCGTGGCCCTGATCGCCGGCATCCTGATCCTGATC
>DASXXO010000092.1:0-5683 GCA_036503045.1 Caldimonas sp.
CGCTTCACCGCGGTGCCGAACGCGGCCTCGCTCGCGGTGTCGAAGCGCGCCGCCTCGCGCCGCTCCTGCGTGTAGCTCTGCACCACCGGGATCGCGTTCAGCACCTCGGAGGCGATCGCGCTGGTGTCGGCGACGCGGTCCTGGCTCGCGCGCGACAGGCCGCGCACGCGCCGGCCGAAGTAGAGCGACGGCAGCACGACGAGGACCAGGATCGCGAGCACCTGCGTCATCACGACCGGGTTGGTGACAACGAGCATCGCCGTCGCGCCGATGCCCATGACGGTGTTGCGCAGGCCCATCGACAGGCTCGAGCCGACGACGGTCTGGACCAGCGTCGTGTCGGTCGTCAGGCGCGACAGCACCTCGCCGGTCTGCGTCGACTCGAAGAACTCCGGGCTCTGACGAACGACGTGCGCATAGACTGCGTTGCGCACGTCGGCGGTCACCCGCTCGCCGAGCCAGCTCACCATGTAGAAGCGGGCGGCCGAGAACACGCCTAGCGCGACGCCGACCGCGAACAGGGCGAAGAAGTGCTCGCGCAGCGCCATCACGCGCGCGCCCGGATCGGCGGCGACGAAGCCCTGGTCGATCAGCGACTTGAGCGCGACCGGAAAGACCAGCGTGCTGACTGCGGCGAGGACCAGGAACAAGCCGGCGAGCGCGATCCGGCCAAGGTATGGCCGAACGAACGGGAGCAGCCCGCCGAGCGCGCGCACGTTGCGGGCGGCCGGCGTCTCGGGCAAGGCGCGCACGGGGGCAGGGACCGGGGAGACGGCGGTGGGCATGGCCGGCAGTGTAGGTCGATGGACGCCCCAGCAATTAAAGCAACGGCAATGACCGCCCAATCAATTGGAGCCTTGACAATCATTGTCTAGGCATGTATATTCCCGGTATGTCCCGCCACGCCGTCCCCGTGCCGATGATCGCCAGCTTCTACGAGCCGGTGGGCTACTGCGCTGACGAAAGCGTCGGCTGGCTCATGAAGCGGGCGCTGATGTCGATCATTCAGGCGGCAGATCGACGGCTCGAGCCCAAAGGGATCACCCACGCGCAGTGGGCGGCGCTCTTCATGCTGGACCGCCGCCGCGCCTCGACGGTTGCCGAGCTGGCGCGCGAGACCCAGAGCGACCCTGGCGCGATGACGCGCCTGCTCGATCGCCTCGAGGCGAAGGGCTTCTGCCGGCGCCAGCGCTCGACCGACGACCGTCGCGTCGTTCGCATCGAGCTGACTCCGGAAGGCGAGGTCGCGGCACAGGAGGTGCCGGTCGTCCTCACGCAGGTGTTGAACGAGCACCTGGCTGGGTTTTCGAAGACCGAATGGTCGCAGTTGAAGGACATGCTCAAGCGAATGGTCGTCAATGGCGAGGCGGCCGCGACGAGGAGCGGCGAATGAAGTACTTCGAGAGCCGCCCCGGAGGCGGCGTGAGCGCAGTGGCGCGGACGATGACGACCGTCCTCGTCGCGGTCGCCTCGGTGCTCGTGATGGCGCTCGTCGGCTGCGCCAGCCCGAGCGGCATCGACCCGAGCGCGAAGCTCGCAGCGCCGGCGACGCTCGGCGCCGATGCGGCCGCGACGGTCGCGCCGGTGGCCGCCGATTGGTGGCGCGGCTTCGAAGACCCGGTCCTCGACGACCTGATCGCGCGCGCGACTTCGGGCAACCCGAGCCTGCGCGTGGCCGCCGCGCGTGCCGCACGCGCCGCCGCCAACACCGCTGCCGCCGACGCCAACCGCGCGCCGCAGCTGACCGGCCAGATCGATGCGACGCGCCAGCGCTTCACCGAAAACGGCCTCTATCCGCCGCCGCTCGCTGGCGCGACCCTCAATAGCGCGACGGCGCAGCTCAACGGCTCGTGGGAGCTCGACCTGTTCGGCCGCAACCGCGCAGCGCTCGAGGCCGCGATCGGCGCCGAGCGCGCCGCCGTCGCCGACGCCGACGCCGCGCGCATCCTGCTCGCCGTCAACGTGGCACGCACCTACGTGCAGCTCGCGCGGCTCGTCGAGCAGCGCGACGTGCTGCAGCGCGCGCTGGCGCAGCGCGAGGAAACCTATTCGCTGACGAACCAGCGCGTCTCGGCCGGCCTCGACACCGCGGTCGAGCTGCGCCAGAGCGAAGGCCTGAGGCCCGAGACGCGCCAGCAGATCGAAGCCACCGACGAGCAGATCGCGCTCACTCGCCACGCGCTCGCCGCGCTCCTCGCCGAGCCGCCACAGCGCTTCGAGACGCTCGCGCCGAAGCTGTCGTCGCTTCGGCCGGTCGCGATTCCCGCGGTCGTCCCCGCCGACCTGGTCGGCCGTCGTGCCGACGTCGTCGCCGCGCGCTGGCGCGTCGAGACCGCCGCCGGCGACGTCGCCGCGCAGCGCGCGCAGTTCTATCCCAACGTCAACCTGATCGCGTTCGTCGGATTGTCGAGTCTTGGCCTCGAGCGTCTGATCGGCACCGGCAGCGAGCAGTACGGCTTCGGCCCGGCGATTAGCCTGCCGATCTTCGACGCCGGGCGCCTGCGCGCGGGGCTCCGCGGCCGCACCGCCGATCTCGATGGTGCCGTCGAGAGCTATAACGGCACTTTGGTCGAGGCGATCCACGACGTCGCCGACCAGATCAGCTCGACGCAATCGGTCGTTCGCCAGCAGCGCGAGCAGGACGCGGCGCAGGCATCGGCCGAAGCGGCCTACGATCTGGCGACGCAGCGCTACCGCGCCGGCATCGCCAGCTATCTCACCGTCCTCGCTGCCGAGACCAACGTGATCGCGCAGCGGCGCCTCACCACCGACCTGCGGGCGCGTGCGATCGACTCGCAGATGCTGCTCGTGCGCGCGCTCGGCGGCGGCTACGCCCCGGCCGCGGAAACGCGCGCGCTGGCGAGCGCCGGCGCGCCGCGCTGAGCGGCCGACGCGCCGATCGCCGCGCCAGCGACATCGCCTTTGGATCCGCAGAAGAATCAGTCCCGGAGATTTCCATGAGCCTCGCTGAAGAGCAAGAGCAACGAACCTCGGCCGCGCCGAGCGCGCCGCGACCGGCGACCGCGGCGCGCAGCGCCGTGGAGTCGCCCACACTGCAGCAGCCCGCCGCTGCGTCTGACCCGGCTTCGACCGCATCGGCCGCCCCTGCGACGGCGCCGCGCACGCTGCGCTCCAGGCGCAAGGTCGCGCTCGGCGCGGTCGCGACCGTGGTCGTCCTCGCCGGCCTTGGGTACGGCGTCTACTACTGGCTCGTCCTCAGCCATTACGAGAGCACCGACAACGCCTACGTGCAGGGCAACGTCGTCCAGCTGACGCCGCAGATCGCCGGCACCGTGACCACCATCTACGCCGACGACACCGACTTCGTCAAGACGGGCCAGCCGCTCGTCAGGCTCGACCCCGCCGACGCGCAGGTCGCGCTCGAGCAGGCCGAGGCGCAGCTCGCGCAGGCGGTGCGCGAGGTGCGCACGACGTACGTCAACAACGGCACGCTGCGCGCGCAGATCGCCGCCCGCGAGGCCGACCTGGCGCGCGCGCGCAGCGACGTGGCGCGCGCAGAGGACGACGTCGCGCGCCGCACGCCGCTGGTGCGCAGTGGAGCGGTCGGCCAGGAGGAGTTCAACCACGTCAACGCGCAGCTCGCGGCGGAGAAGTCGGCGTACACCGCTGCCCAATCCGCGGTCGAGGCCGCGCGCGAGCAGCTCGCGTCGAACCAGTCGCTGACCGAGAACGTCTCGGTCGAGCAGCATCCCAACGTGCTGCGCGCGGCGTCGCGCGTGCGCGAGGCCTACCTCGCGCTCAGCCGCACCGAGCTGGTCGCGCCGGTCGACGGCTACGTCGCGCGGCGCAGCGTCCAGCTCGGCCAGCGCGTCCAGGCCGGTGCGCCGCTGCTCTCGGTGATCGCGCTGAGCGATGTCTGGGTCGACGCCAACTTCAAGGAAGGCCAGCTGCGCAATCTCCGGATCGGCCAGCCGGCCGAGCTCGAGGCCGACGTCTATGGCAAGAAGGTGACGTACCACGGCACGATCGAGGGGCTCGGTGCCGGCACCGGCGCGGCGTTCGCGCTCCTTCCGGCGCAGAACGCGACCGGCAACTGGATCAAGGTCGTGCAGCGTGTTCCGGTCCGGATCGCGCTCGATCCGAAGGAAGTGCGCGAGCATCCGCTGCGCGTCGGCCTGTCGATGGACGCCAAGGTCGACGTCAGCGAGAGCGGCGGTCGGGTCCTCGCCGAGGTGACGAATCGCCCGGCGCGTGCGCAGACGAGCGTGTTCGATCGCGGCAACGCGCAGGCCGACGGGGAGGTGAAGAGGATCATCGCCGCCAACCTCGGCCGGCCCGTGCGCGAGACGGCTGACGCGCGCCCCGCCGCCCCGGCGACGCCTGCCGCGACGCCAACGCTTGCCCGGAGTTCCGCCCCCGTCGCCGCACGCTGATGGCCACTGCGAGCATCGCCACGCCGGCGCCGGGGCGGGCACCGCCGGCTGCGCGCCCCGCCGTGCCGCAGACCGAGCCGCTGCACGGCGCCGAGCTCGTCCTCGGCACGATCGCGCTTTCTCTGGCGACGTTCATGAACGTCCTCGACTCGTCGATCGCGAACGTGTCGATTCCCGCGATCTCGGGCGACCTCGGCGTGAGCCCGTCGCAGGGCACCTGGGTCATCACTTCGTTCGCGGTCGCCAACGCGATCTCGGTGCCGCTCACCGGCTGGCTGACGCAGCGCTTCGGCCCGGTGCGCCTGTTCGTCGCCAGCATCGTGCTGTTCGTGATCGCGTCGTGGCTGTGCGGCCTCGCGCCCAGCATCGGCATGCTGATCGCGTTCCGCGTCCTGCAGGGCTTCGTCGCCGGGCCGATGATCCCGCTCTCGCAGACGCTGTTGCTGTCGAGCTATCCGCGCGCCAAGGCAGGCACCGCGATGGCGATGTGGGCGATGACGGTGCTCGTTGCGCCGGTCGCCGGGCCGCTCCTCGGCGGCTGGATCACCGACAACATCTCGTGGCCGTGGATCTTCTACATCAACATCCCGGTCGGCCTGATCGCGGCGGCAACGACGTGGTCGATCTACCGCAAGCGCGATCCGGGGTCGAAGCGGCTGCCGTTCGACTACGTCGGCCTGACCCTGCTCGTGATCTGGGTGGGCGCCATGCAGATCATGATCGACAAGGGCAAGGAGCTCGACTGGTTCGGCTCGACGCAGATCGTCGTGCTGGCGCTCGTCGCGGTGATCGGCTTCGCGTTCTTCCTCGCGTGGGAGCTCACCGAGGAGCATCCGATCGTCGACTTGCGCCTGTTCACCGGGCGCAACTTCCGGATGGGAACGCTCGCGCTTTCGGTCGCGTACGCGCTCTTCTTCGGCAACGTCGTCCTGCTGCCGCTCTGGCTGCAGCAGTACATGGGCTACACCGCGACCTGGGCCGGCCTCGCCACCGCGCCGGTCGGCATCCTCGCCATCATCATCTCGCCGTGGGTGGGCAAGAACGTCGGCAAGATCGACACGCGCATCCTCACGACCGTCGCCTTCCTCGGCTTCGCGTTCGTCCTCGTCATGCGCTCGCACTTCAACGTGCAGGCGGACTTTCGCACCATCATGATCCCGACCGTGCTGCAGGGTGCGGCGATGGCGTTCTTCTTCATCCCGCTGCAGGCGATCATCTTCTCGGGGCTGACGCCCGAGCGCCTCCCTGCCGCGGCGGGCCTGAGCAACTTCGCGCGCATCACCGCGGGC
>DASXXO010000093.1:0-3367 GCA_036503045.1 Caldimonas sp.
GATCCGCGCGGGGGGGCGAAGCCAATTCGTCCCCCCAGCAAGCGTGGGACGGCGCTTCTAGGCGACGATGAACTCGAGTCCGTGTCGGGGCGCCGCGGCCGCGAAGCGGGCGCCGAGCTCTTCGATGTTGTTGGGCGGCTCGTGTGTGGGGTCGAGCGCCGGATCGAGCGTCTCCTCGAAGAACTTCTCAATGCCGGCTGGGCTGAAGGTGATGATCATCCGCATCGGGGCGGTGCCGTCGTTGCGGAAGCAGTGCACGGTGCCGCGCGGCGCGTTGACGAAGTCCCCGGTGGCCGCAAGGATGGTGTCGTCCCCGAGGCGGACGCTGCACTGCCCCTCGATGATGTAGAAGGTCTCGTCCTCGTTGTGGTGGATGTGAGGGGGTGGGCCGCCGCCGGGCGGCACGAGTGCCTCCATCGCGAAGTAGGAGCCGCCGGACTCCGCGCCGGTGATCAGGAACCTGTAATGGTCTCCGGGCCCCCAGTAGGCGGGTCCGGTTCCGGCCGCGCGGTGTAGCAGTTCCCCGTAGGGTGGTGCGAGCGTTGGCGATGACATGGCGCCTCCTTGTGGCGTCGTGGTTTGATCCTCGGCGCCTGGTTGTCAGGAGCTTCGGGCTCCGCCTATGCTTGACCATCGAGTCTGGCTTCGCGACAGGAGCACCCCCTGAGAAATCCCCTGGTGTTTCGGACGCCGGGCCAACCGGGATGCTGGAGCGCGAGGCCGAGCTGGCGCTGATCGACCGTGGACTGGGGCTGGCCCGCGGCGGGCGTGGCGCGATCCTCCTCGTCGAAGGGCCGGCCGGGATCGGCAAGACCCGGCTGCTGGCGGCGGCCGATGTGCGAGCCCGGGGACTCGGGATGCGCAGCGTCCGCGCGCGCGCCGGTGAGCTCGAGCATGATTTCGCGTTCGGGGTTGTGCGGCAGCTGTTCGAGCAGGTCGTTCTGGGCGCGGAGCCTGACGAGCGCGTGCGGTTGATGAGCGGCGCTGCGGCGCTCTCGGCGGCCGTGTTCGAGTTCGAGCGTGCGCCCGAGGCCGTCGCCGCCGATCCGTCGCACGGGACGCTGCACGGGCTGTTCTGGCTGGCGGCCAACGTCGCTGAGGCCGCGCCGCTGCTGCTCGCCGTCGATGATCTGCACTGGTGCGACGAGCCGTCGCTGCGCTTTCTGACGTACCTCGGCCGACGGATCGAGGGCTTGCCGGTGTTCCTGCTCGCGAGTACGCGACCGTCCGAGCCTGGCGTCGCGTCCGCGCTGCTGGACGAACTGGTGTCCGATCCGGCTGCCGGCGTCGTGCGGCCGCGATCGCTTACCGCGCCGGCGGTCGACGCGCTGCTGCGCCAGGCGCTCGGCGGCGCCGTCGATCACGAGTTCTCGGATGCGATCCATGCCCGGAGCGGCGGTAACCCACTGTTCGTATACGAGCTCGTTCGCGCCGCGCGCGCGGGCGGTATCTCGCCGACGCCCGCCGGGGCGCGCCAGGTGGCGGAGCTGGCGCCGGAAGGCGTCGCGCGATTCGTCGCGCGACGGCTCGAGAGGCTCGGTGCGACGGCAGCTCGGCTCGCCGCGAGCGTGGCGATCCTCGGCGAGCAGGCCGGCCTTGCGCGGGCGGCCGAGCTGGCGGAGCTCGACCACCATGAGGCGGAGCTCGCGGCCAGGTCGCTGCGCCGCGTCGATGTCCTACGCTCCGGCGAGCCGCTGGCGTTCGTGCATCCGCTGGTGCGCAGCACCGTGTACGAGAGCCTCGAGCCGGGCGAACGTGACGGCTTGCACCGGCGGGCCGCCGGCATGCTCGCGCGAGGCGGCGCGCCGCGTCATCAGGTCGCCGCTCACCTGCTCGCCACCCAGCCGAGCGGCGATCATGCACTCGTCGCTCCCTTGCGCGAGGCCGCCCGCCACGCGATGGCCGAGGGAGCGCCCGACGTCGCGGCCAGGTATCTGGCTCGCGCGCTCGCCGAGCCGCCCGCGGCAGAGGAACGCGCAGCGGTGCTGCTTGAGCTCGGCACGGCCGAAGCACTCGCGCAGCCGAACGCGGCGATCGACCACCTCGCGCAGGCGCTCGACCTCACCCAACACGATCCCGCGCTCGGGGACGCCGCGATCGAGCTCGCGGTCGTCCTGAACTCGCTCGGGCGCGTCGTCGACGCCGTCGAGACACTCGAACGCGTTGGCGCGCGGGTGCAGGTCCCGAGCGTCGCCCGAAGACTCGACGCCGAGCTGATCTGGCTGTCGGGATACCACCCCAACACCTACCAACTGGGCCAGACCTACCTGGCCCGTCGCAGCGACGACCGGGGTGGCGATTGCGTGGGCCGGCAGATCCAAGGGCTGCGCGCCTCCGCGAACGCACGCGCCGGACGCGACCCAGCAGCGGCGCTCGCTGCCGCTCGCGAGGCGCTCGCCGGCGGCATCCTGCTGCGCGAGCACCCCGCGCCGGCGTTCAGCGTGCCCGTCACGGTGCTCGTGCTGCTCGACCGCTTCGAGGAGGCGCTCGACGTCTTCGCGGACGCGCTCGAAAAGGCCCGCCGAACCGGAGCGACGTATCTGTTCACGATGACCTCGATGTTGCGCTCGGACCTGTGGTGGCGGCTTGGCGAGCTCGCCGAGGCCGAGGCCGACGCGCTCAATGCGCTCAGCACCGGTGGCACGTTCGCAAGGGTGTTGCCATTGGCGAGATGCATCGCTGAAGTCCGCACGGAGCGCGGTGAGCTGACTGAGGCGGCGGAGGCGCTCGAGCAAGCCGCGCTCGCGGGTGAAACCGCGGGCGCTCTCTCCTGGTCGCTCTTCCGAGCGAGCCGTGGGCGCCTCCGAATCCTCCAAGGGCGCGTCGACGATGGCGTCGAGGACCTCCTGACCGCGGGGCGCTGGCTCGAGGACCTCGGCAGCCACAACCCGGCGTTCTCCGCGTGGCGCTCCGGTGCCGCGCTTGGACTCGCGAGGCTCGGCAGACGCGACGACGCCCAACGCCTCGCGCACGAGGAGGTGACTCTGACACGCCGCTGGGGCGCGCCGCGCGCGCTCGGCCACGCGCTGACGACCGCCGGTCTCGTCGACGACGGCGATGCCAGGCTGGCGCTCCTGCAGGAGGCAGCCGCCGTGCTCGCCGATTCGCCAGCCAAGCTCGTAAAGGCACGCGCGCTCACAGAGCTCGGCGCCGCCCTGCGACGCTGCAACCGGCGCGCCGACGCGCGCGAGCCGCTCGCCACCGGCCTCGAGCTGGCGCAGCGCTCCGGCGGGTGGGCGCTCGCCGAGCACGCGCGCGAAGAGCTGATCGCCACCGGCGCACGACCACGCCGCGCCATGCGCAGCGGCATCGACGCCCTAACCCCCAGCGAACGACGCGTCGCCCGCCTCGCCGCCGACGGCCAGAC
>DASXXO010000094.1:0-5499 GCA_036503045.1 Caldimonas sp.
CGAGATCGAGGCGGCGTGCGAGCGGATCCGCCATCTCAGCCCGCGCCCGGGTTGGAACATCGAGCCGACCGCGACCCAGTTCATCACGCCCGACGTGATCGTGCGCAAGGTGCGCGGCCGCTGGGTCGCGAGCCTGAACCGCGCCGTCGTCCCCCGGGTCAAGCTCAACCAGGCGTACGCGTCGATGTTCCAGGAGCACCGCGACAGCCAGCACGGCGAGCTCGCGCAGCATTTGCAGGAAGCGCGCTGGACAGTCAAGAACGTGCAGCAGCGCTTCTCGACCATCCTGATGGTCGCCGAGGCGATCCTCAAGCGCCAGCAGCACTTCCTCGAGTTCGGGCCGATGGCGATGAAGCCGCTCGGCCTGCGCGAGATCGCCACCGAGCTTGGCTTACACGAATCGACCGTCTCTCGGGTGACCAACAACAAGTACATGGCGACCCCGGTCGGCGTGTTCGAGCTCAAGTACTTCTTCTCGCGCGAGATGGCGACGGCGAGCGGCGGGGCATGCTCGGCGACCGCGATCCGCGGCGTCATCAAGGGGATGATCGACGCCGAGAACCCGGCCGATCCGCTCTCCGACGCACAGATCGCGCGCCTCCTCGTTCGCCAGGGGCTGAAGGTCGCGCGCCGCACGGTCACCAAGTACCGGCAGCTCCTAAAGGTCGCGTCGGTCGAGCGCAGGCGGCGCGTCGGCCGCCCGCTCGGAGGCGAAGCAGTTGCCTGAGCGCACCGCGACACGGCGGCGCGCGGCCGACGGCATGCCGATTGCCTCGACAATCGTCGGGGTTGCGCGACATCGACGCAACGGGGAGCCAGAGCTGACCGTGGCAAGGCAAACGCAACCATCTCGGACGGGACCAGAGGACGTGGACGGCGCCGAAGTCGGACCGTCGAAGCGCCAGGATTCCGTTCGGCTGCTCGAAGCAGCGCCGGTCCTGATCTGGAGCGCCAGCCTCGACCGGGTCAACGACTGGTTCAGTCCCTCGTGGACCGCCTACACGGGGCGAAGCGTCGACGATCTGCTCGGCAACGGTTGGACGCGTTCGGTCCATCCCGAGGATCTCGACCGCTGTCTCGGCATCCGCACCACCAGCTTCGAAGCGCGCGCGCCGTTCTCGCTCGACTATCGGCTACGCCGGCACGACGGCGCATACCGCTGGCTGCTCGACAACGGCGTGCCGCGTTTCGACGCCGAGGGCGCGGCGATCGGCTACGTCGGCAGCTGCGTCGACATCCACGAGCGAAAGGAGCTCGAGGAATCGCTCGCCGAGCGCACCCAGCAGTTGCGCCTCGCCGAGCGCCGCCAGGGGCAGTTCCTCGGCATGCTCTCGCACGAGCTGCGCAATCCGCTCGCGCCGATCGCCAACGCGGCCAGCGTCCTGCGCACGCTCGAGCACACCAATCCCATCCTCGTGCGCCTGCGCGAGATCCTCGAGCGCCAGGTCGGCCGGCTCGGCCACCTGATCGAGGAGCTGATCGACGTCACGCGCGCGGCGCAGGGACAGGTCACCCTCGTGCGCGAGCAGGTCTCGGTCGAGAGCATCGTCCAGGCGGCGGTCGCGAGCAGCCACGACAAGCTGACGAGTGCCGGCCACCAGCTCGAGGTCGACGTTCCGGACGAGCGCCTGTTCGTGCGCGCCGACCGCGGCAGGCTCGCGCAGGCGCTCTCGCACCTGATCATCAACGCGGCGAAGTTCACCTTCCGGCCGAGCACCGTCACGATCTGCGTGCGGCGCGCCGCGCGGACGATCCAGATCTCGGTCAAGGACCAGGGCGAGGGAATCGATCCGAAGTTCCTGCCGCACGCTTTCGAGCTGTTCGCCCAGCAGGACCAGACGCGCGCGCGCACGATCGGCGGGCTCGGCGTCGGCCTGACCCTCGCCCGCCGCATCGCCCAGCTGCACGGCGGCGATGTCGAAGGGTTCAGCGAAGGCCCCGGCCAGGGCAGCGAGTTCGTGCTCTGGCTGCCGCTGATGGAGGCCGACCCGGTCGGAGACGCGGCCGACGACGACATGCCTCGCCTGAGCGAGAGCTACCGCGTCCTGATCATCGAGGACAACGCCGATGCGCTCGAGAGCCTGCGTCTGCAGATGGAGCTCTGGGGCACCGAGGTCAGCACCGCGCGGAGCGCCGAGGAGGCGCTCGAGGTCGCCGAGCGCGTGCGCCCGCAGATCGTCCTGTGCGACATCGGCCTGCCGGGCACGGATGGCTTCCGCCTCGTGCAGCCGCTGCGCGAGAAGCTCCGCGGGACGCCGGTGGTGTTCGCCGCCGTCACCGGCTACGCCAGCCCCGAAGACCAGCAGCGCGCGCTCGAAGCCGGCTTCGACGCGTTCTTCGTCAAGCCGCTCAATCCCGGCAGCCTCGCCAACCTGCTCCGCTCTTACCCGGGCCGCCCGGCCTGAACGGTGGCGCTCCTCAGCGCACCTCGTCGAGCGCACCCGGCTCGCTCAGCGCCTCGCCATCCTCGGCGGCGTATTCCTTGAGGCGGTTGTAGAGCGTCTTCAGGCTGATGCCGAGCGTCGCCGCGGTCTTCTCCTTGTGGCGCCCGAGGTGCTCGAGCGTGGCCAGCGTCAGCTGGCGCTCGACCTCGGCGAGGGTCGAGCCGACCCGCACGGAGAGGGTCGGCGCTGCGCCATCCGACGACGCGCTGCCCGGCGTCGTCGGCAGGCAGTCGTCGTGGATCACCGACCCGGGCGTCATCACGTAGCCGCGGTAGACGACATTGCGGAGCTCGCGCACGTTGCCGGGCCAGCGATAGCCGGCGAAGCGCTCGAGGACCTCGTTGCCGAGATGCTTGACCGCGCCCTCGCGCTCGCAGATCTGCTCGAGGAAGTGACGCGCGATGAGCGGGATGTCGTCGACCCGCTCGCGCAGCGGCGGCAGGTGGATCGGGAAGACGTTGAGGCGATAGAGCAGGTCCTCGCGCAGCTTTCCCTTGGCGACGGCGTCGCCGGGGTTGCGGTTGGTCGCGGCGACGATGCGGACGTCGGTCTCCTGCACTTGCGTCGAGCCGACGCGCATGAAGGTGCCGGTCTCGAGCACGCGCAGCAGCTTCACCTGCAGGTCGAGCGGCATCTCGGTGATCTCGTCGAGCAGCAGCGTGCCTCCGTTGGTGCGCTCGAAGAAGCCCAGATGCTGGCGGTCGGCGCCGGTGAAGCTTCCCTTCTCGTGGCCGAAGATCTCGCTCTCCATCAGGTGCGGCGAGATCGCGCCGCAATTGACGCCGAGGAACGGGCTCGCGCGCCGACGGCTGAGGTCGTGCACGGTGCGCGCGACGACTTCCTTGCCGGTGCCGCTCTCGCCGGTGATGAACACCGAGACCGCAGTCGCGGCGACGCGCACGACCTGCTGGTAGACCTTGCGCATCGGCGCCGAGGTGCCCCAGAGCGCGCCGAAGTGGCCCTCGGCCTCGAGCACCGACTCCATGTCGCCGGCGGCCGCCTTCAGGGCAGAAGGCCTGGTGACGCGCGACAGCACGCCCTGCAACTGCTTCAGGCTCATCGGCTTGACGAGATAGTCGGCCGCGCCGAGGCGCAGCGCCTGGATCGACGTCTCGAGACTGGCATGGCCGGTGATCAGCACCAGCTCGACGTTGGGAAGCTGCTTGGCGTCGTGGAGGAGCTCGATGCCGCTGCCGTCGGGCAGCATCAGGTCGAGCAGGATGATGTCCGGCTCCTGCAGCGCCATCTGGCGGCGCGCATCGCGCAGCGAGCCGGCAGTGGCGACGGTGAAGCCCTCGTTGGCGATCAACATCGCCATCGTTTCGGCGGCGTCGGAATCGTCGTCGACGAGCAAGGCGTGAGGCACTGAGAAAGAGACTCCGGTCAGAAAACAGTATGGCACCGCGCAACGGCCGCATGAACCCCCCGACTGCGGCAGGCATGCACACCCACGCTCATGATCTCCAGCGAACGAACGGAGAACTCCGTTCCGGCGCCGCTCCCATCCCAGGCGCCGGGTCGATCCTAAGCAGCGGCGCGCAGAGACTCCAGCCCATCGAACCGATTCGCTCGTCAGATTTTTCCTACGCGCGCGACACGCGCGTGACAGGAAAGCGTCCCGGCGCGGCGCGAATCAGGGGAAGGCGCGGGTGCGCACCCGCAGCGCTTGCTTCAGTGCGCCATCAGCACCGGAGCCGGCAGCCGCGCGAGCAGCCCGCGCGTGACGCTGCCGAAGACCTGCTCGCGGATCCGGCTGCGCCCATAGGAGCCCATCACGACGAGATCGGCGGCGAGCTCGGACGCCAGCGCGCGCAACGCTTCGTCGACGTGCGAGGCAGGATCGCGGCGATGGACGCGAGCGTCGATGTCGTGGCGCTCCAGCCACCAGCGCGCGTCGACGCCGCTGAACGGCGCGCCGGGAGGCTGTCTCGCCCAGCTCGCGAGATGAACCTGCGCCGCGCGGCGCAGCAACGGCAGCGCGGCCTTGAGCGCGCGCGCGGCTTGCGGCGAGCCGTTCCAGGCGATCAGAACGCGTTCGCCGATCGTCTCCTGGCGATGCGGGTGGGGAACGACGATCGCCGGCGTTGCGCTCTGCAGGATCACCGATTCGACGAACCCCGGCGGCGGGCCGCCCCCTTCCCGAGCCGGAGCGCCGAGGACGAGCAGGTCGGCATACGCCGACTCGGCCACGAAACCGTGCAGGAGCGAATCGCCGACGACGTCGCACCAGGTGCATTCCTGCTCGTGCTCGCTGGCGCGCGCACGCAGCCGCTCGCGCTCGATCTCGGCGGCAGCGGCGAGCTCCTCGGCGGCTTGCAGCGCGGCGCCGGCGGAGTAGGCGAACGAGGCCTGGGCCGGGTCCGCGCGGACGCCGAACAGCGCCGTCACCCGGGCATCGTGCCGGTCGGCCAGGGCGTGCGCGAGCGCGAGGCGCGCCGTGCTGCCCGCAGTTGCATCGAGGTGCAGCAGGATCGATCGGATCTCGCTCATCGCGTCCGGTGCTCGAGCCTGGCCTTCAGGAACCCGCTCGCCGCGTAGCGCGTGACCCGGTCGTAGAAGCGCACCGTGAGTCGCTCGACCATCGCGCTGTAGGCGTCCACCAACTCGGGCCGGATGCTGAAGTGGTCGTAGTTGACGACGAGGTCGACGCGCCGGCCGAGTGGCTCGACCCAGCGCGCGACCTCGGCTTCGATCGCGTCGATGTCTGCGGTCGAGTCGACGACGTGGCCTTCGAAGTCGACGAAGAGGACGTTGCTGTTCGCATCGAAGGAGATGCGCCCGGCGAGCGGCCGCGCCAGCATGCGCTCGCGCAGGTTGATCGGCGCGTCGTCGAACAGCGCCGCATCCATCAGGCGCAGCGCGGGGCTGATCGCCGGCGCGAAATCCATGCGTGCGAGGATCTGCCGATCGAGATCGATGCCGGGCGCGATCTCGATCAGCTCGAGCCCGCCGCCCTCGGCGAGCCTGAACACGCAGCGCTCGGTGACGTAGAGCACGCGCTGGCCGCGTGCGAGCGCGCGCGCGCCGCTGAACGTGCGGTGCTCGACCGCGCGCA
>DASXXO010000095.1:0-3827 GCA_036503045.1 Caldimonas sp.
CGTCGCGCGCATCCCGAGCTCGCCGAAGTCTTCCGGGAAGACGAGCGCATCGACCGTGTCATGCGCGAAGCGATCGGTGCGGACTCGAACTGCATCGACATCGGCTGCCATCTCGGTGCCTACCTGCAGAAGATCGTGAGCCTGGCGCCGCGCGGGCGCCACCGTGCTTTCGAGCCGGTGCCGAACAAGGCGGCGTGGTTGGGCAAGAAGTTCCCGACCGTCGATGTCGCCGAGATCGCGCTCGATGAAGAGGGCGGGACGAAGGAATTCTTCGTCGATCCGGCGCATACCGCGCTGAGCGGACTGCGCACGGGCGCGAGCGTCACGGTGCGGGACTCGCTTCGGGTGCAGTGCCGTCGGCTCGACGATGCTGTCGGCGACGATGCGCACATCGGCTTCATCAAGATCGACGTCAACGGCGGCGAGCTGCCGGCGCTGCGAGGCGGCTGCGGCGTGCTCGAGCGCGACCGGCCGTTCGTCTTGCTGGGTTGCACGCGAGGCGGCCTCGACCTGTTCGGGATCAGCCCCGACGACGTGTTTGACTTTCTCGTCGAACGCGTCGGCTATCGCATCTTTCTCCTCAAGGACCACCTCGACGGCGGAGCACCGCTCGACGCGCTCGCATTCCGGGCGAGCATGGTCTATCCGTTCCAGGCGTTCAACTACGCCGTGGTTCCCTGTGCAGACGCAGGCCCCCGCGGCTCACTCAGGCACTCTCGTAAAGGCGGGTCAGCACGAACTCGCGATGACCGAGCGCCTCGGCCGCGGTGAGCCGCCCGTTGGCCGTGCGCAGCATGCATTCGAGGAGCATGTCGCCGGCCTGGTCGAGATTGATCTCACGCTGCAGCAGCCCCGAGGTGTCGACGTCGATGTGCTCGCCCATCAGCCGCACCGTGCGCGGATTGGCGCAGATCTTGATCACCGGCAGGATCGGGTTGCCGATCACGTTGCCCTGCCCGGTCGGGAAGAAATGGGCCGCGTAGCCCGACGCGGCGCAGAGCGTCACCATCTCGGCCGCGGCGCTCGACGAGTCCATGAACCAGAGGCCGGCATGCGTCGGCACCTCCGCCTTGTCGAGCACGCCGTCGACCGTGCACGTCTTGCCGATCTTCTGGTTGTTGCCGAGCGCCTTCTCCTCGATCGTCGTCAGCCCGCCGGCGATGTTCCCCTTGGTCGGCTGCGAATCCGAGAGATCGCTCGTCTTGTGCCGGTTGATCACGTCCTGGTAGCGGTCGAACATGAACATGAACCGCTCGCGCACCGCATCGTTCGCGCAGCGCGCCGCGACGATCTGCTCGCCGCCGGTGAGCTCGGTCGTCTCGCCGAAGCAGAGTGTGCCGCCGAGCGCGTGGAGCTTGTCGAACGCGTTGCCCACGGTCGGGTTCGCGCCGCAGCCCGACGTCGTGTCGCTCTCGCCGCACTTGGTCGAGACCCAGAGCTCGGCGATCGGGCAGGCCTCGCGCTGCTTCTCGCTCGCCCACTGCACATACTCGCGCGCCGCCTTCGACGCGCGCATGATGGTGTCGTGGTCGCCGTGGCCCTCGATGCCGAAGCCGGCCACGGGCTTGCCGGTCGCGGCGATGCCGTCCGTGACCTTCTTCGTCCAGCCGTCCTCGATGCCGATGACGACGACCGCAGCGACATTCGGGTTGCAACCGGCACCGATCAAGGTGCGAAAGTGCAGCTCGAGGTCGGCGCCGAACTGCAGCCGCCCGTAGGGATGCGGGATCGCGAGGGCGCCCTTGATGTTGTGCGCGACGGCCTCGGCGGCGGCGTTCGACAGGTCGTCGAGCGGCAGGACGATGACGAAGTTGCGCACGCCGACGCGGCCGTTCTCGCGCCGGTAG
Source organism: Caldimonas sp. (assembly GCA_036503045.1). GTDB lineage: Bacteria > Pseudomonadota > Gammaproteobacteria > Burkholderiales > Burkholderiaceae_C > Schlegelella_A. The sequence goes on from DASXXO010000095.1 coordinate 1,848, forward strand.
CCGAGGAAGGTGGTGTCTCGGGAAACGACGGTCATGGCGTTCTCACCAGCGCTTGGTCTTGATGTTGTGGACATGGGCGTGCTCGCCCTTCCTGATCGGCGCGACCACCCTGCCCATGTCGATGCCGTACTTCAGGACCGTGTCTCCGGGCGCCATGTCGCGGAGGGCCACCTTGTGGCCGATCGGGATGTCCTGGCGCGCCTCGAGCGCGATCGTCCGGTCGTCGTCCATCACCCAGCCGGTCAGCGCCGTGCCGGCCTTGACGCCCTCGACGACCACGACGGCGACCGTGTCCTCGGCGTCGTGCAAGATGCAATGGATCACCGCATGCTCCTGTTCACGTTCCGTCCGATGCTAGCGGACCTCGCACCCCGCAGCGGCACTGTGCTTGTCGTAAGCTAGCCGACGATGGACAAGCCAGGCGCCATTCCGGCGCGAACCTTCCCGACGGCGCAGGAAGACGCCGAGAAAGAGATCGTCAGCCCGAACGCGCGCTACGAGGGGCCGGAGAGCGCCTACCGGCTCGCCTTCACCGACGTCGACTTCCTGCTGCGCGAGGAGCTGCGGCCGATCCGGCTCCAGCTCGAGCTGCTCAAGCCCGAGCTCGTCCAGGACGAGCAAGGCGTCGAGGCTACGATCGTCCTGTTCGGCAGCGCACGCGTCGTCGCTCCCGACGTCGCCGAGCGCGAGCTCGCCGCGGCGCGCGCGGCAGACGACCCACGCGCGCTGAAGGCGGCCCAGACGCGCGTCGCGATGTCGCGCTACTACGAGGAGGCGCGCCGCTTCGCAGGAATAGTGACGCGTCGCTCGGTCTCGCTCGCCAAGCCGATCTACGTCGTCACCGGCGGCGGCCCCGGGATCATGGAAGCCGGCAACCGTGGCGCGTTCGAGGTCGGCGGCAAAAGCGTCGGCCTCAACATCGTCCTCTCGCACGAGCAGGTGCCCAACCGCTACATCACTCCCGAGCTCTGCTTCCAGTTCCACTACTTCGCCCTGCGCAAGATGCACTTCCTGATGCGCGCGATCGCCCTCGTCTGCTTCCCGGGCGGCTTCGGCACGCTCGACGAGCTGTTCGAGGTGCTGACCCTGGTGCAGACCGGCAAGTCGAGGATGCGGCCGATCCTGCTCTTCGGGCGCGAGTTCTGGACCCGCCTGATCGACTTCGAGCTGCTGATCGACACCGGCATGATCTCGCCCGAGGACGTCAACCTGTTCCACTTCGTCGAGACCGCCGAGGAGGCGTGGGCGCTGCTCGCGGCGGAATACGGCTACGACCTGCCGGACACCGAGAGCGGCGAGCTCGCGCTCGACATCTGAGCCCCGGGTGCGAACCGTGAACAGACTCGTCAGCCTGATCGGCGCGCCGACCGACGTCGGCGCCGGCCAGCGCGGTGCGAGCATGGGCCCGGAGGCGCTGCGCGTGGCCGACATCGGCCCGGTGCTCGTCCGCCACGGGCTCGACGTCATCGATCGCGGCAACCTCGGCGGCCCCGCCAACCCGTGGCAGCCGCCGCAGGGCGGCTACCGCCACCTCGACGCCGTCGCCGCCTGGAGCCGCACCGTGCACGACGCGGTCCACGCCGAACTCGCCGCGGGACGCATGCCGATCCTGCTCGGCGGCGACCACAGCCTGGCGATCGGCTCGATCAGCGCCGTCGCGCGCCACTGCCGCGAGACGCAGAAAAAGCTCCGCATCCTCTGGCTCGACGCGCACGCCGACTTCAACGACAACGTGCTGACGCCAAGCGGCAACATCCACGGCATGCCGGTCGCGTGCCTGTGCGGCAACGGGCCGAAGGAGCTGGCCGAGATCGGCGGCAAGGTGCCGGCGATCAGCGCGAGGTGGGTACGCCAGATCGGCATCCGCAGCGTCGATGCGGGCGAGAAGCGCCTCGTCCACGAAGCCGGCCTCGAGGTCTTCGACATGCGCTTCATCGACGAGGAAGGCATGCGCCACACGATGGAGCTCGCGCTCGCGAC
>DASXXO010000096.1:0-2257 GCA_036503045.1 Caldimonas sp.
CGCGGCCGGGCTGCACCGCGCCGACGAGATCGATCTGTTTGCACGCACCGGCGGCAATGCCGCAGGACCCGCGGTCCTGCTCCTGCACGGCTATCCCGAGACGCACGCGATGTGGCATCGGGTCGCGCGGGATCTCGCCGCCGACTTCGCGCTCGTCATCCCCGACCTGCGTGGCTATGGCGACTCGACCAAGCCCCCGCCGGCGGGAACTCCCGAGCTCGACCATGCGCAGCACAGCAAGCGCGTCATGGCCGCCGACATGGTCGCGCTGATGCGCTCGCTCGGCCACGAGCGCTTCGCCGTGGTCGGCCACGACCGCGGCGGCCGCGTCGCGCACCGGCTCGCGCTCGACCATCCGGAGCGCCTGGAGCGGCTCGCGCTGCTCGACATCGTGCCGACGCTCGACATGTACGAGCAGACCGACATGCGCTTCGCGAGCTGGTACCACCATTGGTTCTTCCTGATCCAGCCGGCGCCGATGCCCGAGCGGCTGATCGGCGGCGACCCGGCGTTCTATCTGCGCTGGACGCTGAGCGGCTGGGGCTCGCAAGGGCTCGGCTTCGTCGAGCCCGAGGCGCTCGCCGAGTACGAGCGTTGCTTCTGCCGCGCCGAGGCGATCCGCGGCGCGTGCGAAGACTACCGCGCGGCGGCGACGATCGACCTCGAGCACGACCGCGCGTCGCGCGCCGCCGGCGCGAGGGTCGGGTGCGACCTGCTCGTCCTCTGGGGCAGCCGCGGCGTCGTCGGCCGCCTCTACGACCCGCTCGCGCTGTGGCGCCCGCGCTCGGCCGGAGCGCTCTCCGGCCAGGCGCTGGAGGCCGGCCACTTCATCGCCGAAGAGCTTCCCGACGAGACCGCGACGCACTTGCGCGCGTTCCTCCATTCCTGAGGCCGCGTCGCCGCGTACCATCGCGCGACTTCGCGCCAGGAGCTCGCATGTTCGTCTGGGTGCATCGGCTCGATCAGCACTTTCCGATCCGTTACTCGGCGTGGGCGCTGTGCTTCGTCGGCCTCGTCGCGAGCGCGTTCGCATGGGCGCGGATGGGAATGGACGCTTGGCTGGCGCTCGCCTTCCTCGCGCTCGTCCTGCTCGGCGTCCGCGATGTCGTGCAGAGGCGCCACGCGGTGCTGCGCAACTATCCGGTCATCGGCCACCTGCGCTTCCTGCTCGAGTTCATCCGGCCGGAGATGCGCCAGTACTTCATCGAGAGCGACAGCGAGGCGGCGCCGTTCTCGCGCCAGCAGCGCTCGCTCGTCTACCAGCGTGCGAAAGGCGACTCCGACAAGCGGCCGTTCGGCACCCAGCTCAATGTCGATTCGATCGGCTACGAATGGATCAACCACTCGTTGCAGCCGACGCTGCTCGCGAGCCACGACTTCCGCGTCACGATCGGCGCGACGCGCGCGCAGCCGTACTCGGCGAGCCTGTTCAACATCTCGGCGATGAGCTTCGGCGCGCTGTCGGCCAACGCGATCCTCGCCCTCAACGCCGGCGCCAAGCGCGGCAACTTCGCGCACGACACCGGCGAGGGCTCGATCAGCCGCCACCACCGCGTCCACGGCGGCGACCTGATCTGGGAGATCGGCTCGGGCTATTTCGGCTGCTGCGCCAGCGATGGCAGCTTTTCCGAGGAGCGCTTCGCCGCCAACGCGCGCGATCCGCAGGTCAAGATGATCGAGCTCAAGCTCTCGCAGGGCGCCAAGCCAGGCCACGGCGGCGTCCTGCCGGGCCCCAAGGTGACGATCGAGATCGCCGAAGCAAGAGGCGTTCGGCCGTGGGTCGACTGTGTGTCGCCGGCGTCGCACGCAGCGTTCAAGACGCCGCTGGAGATGATGCGCTTCATCGACCACCTGCGCGATCTGTCGGGCGGCAAGCCCACCGGCTTCAAGCTCTGCATCGGCCACCCGTGGGAGTGGTTCGCGATCGCCAAGGCAATGCACCAGACCGGCATCCTGCCCGACTTCATCGTCGTCGACGGCGCCGAGGGCGGCACCGGCGCGGCGCCGCTCGAGTTCTGCGATCACGTCGGCGCGCCGCTCCAGGAGGGGCTGCTGCTCGTCCACAACACGCTGGTGGGCTTGGGCCTGCGCGAGCGCATCAGGCTCGGTTGCGCGGGCAAGGTCGTGAGCGCCTTCGACATCGCGCGCATGCTCGCGCTCGGCGCCGACTGGTGCAACGCGGCGCGCGGCTTCATGTTCGCGCTCGGCTGCATCCAGGCGCAGACCTGCCACACCGGCAACTGCCCGACGGGAGTGA
>DASXXO010000097.1:0-2357 GCA_036503045.1 Caldimonas sp.
ATCCATGAAGCTCCAAACCACCTTACGCACCGCAGCAGCGGCTCTCACGCTTGCTGCAGCAGCGTTTCCCGCGCTGGCCGTCACGGTCTACACCTTCGACACGAGCGATCCCGCCGCGGGCCTCGGCACCGGTCCCTACGGCACGGTGACGTTGACGCAGAACGGTTCGAACGTCGACTTCAACGTGACGCTTGCAGCCGGCTTCAACTTCGTCACCACCGGCGGTCCGCACGACCTATTTGCTTTCAATGGCACGGGTGTGGGCATCGGCGACATCACCAACCTGAGCGTGGTCGGCGGCGGCACCCTCGCTGCGCACGTCCCCGGCGCGGATAACCCGTTCGGCGTCTTCGGCATCGGCATCGACTGCACGAGCTGCGCCAATGGCGCAGGTGATCAACAGGCCGACCCGTTGACCTTCACGGTGCTGAACGCAACGGAATCCGATTTTGCGGTGCTGAGCACCATCCCCCCCGGCAGCTTCAATGCCTTCTTCGCAGCCGACGTCATCACTGGCCGGTTCACGGGTGCCGTCGGGGCAGTCCAGGCTGTTCCGGAACCCGAGACCTACGCGCTGATGCTCGCCGGTCTCGGCGTGATGGGATTCATTGCACGGCGCCGCCGGCCTGCCTGAGACTGAACGACCTCGGGACGACGGCCTCGGAGCGATCCGAGGCCGTTTTCCTTTTCGAGGGGAAGCGTCTACGCCGCCGTGGCGAGCGCGGACGCCTGCGTTGCCGCTGCCTGCAGCGCTGCGTCGCTGCCGTCCCAGCGAAGCGCCAGCAGCGGCGTCCCGACTCCACTGAAATTACGTCGCATCGATTCGAGGTAGATCGGGTCGTAGTGCGTCTCGAGGAGATCGCGCACCACGTCCGCGGTCCGGCCGTGCCGGGCGCCGTCCTGCCACGCGTCGACGACCGCGCTGCCGCGCAGCGCGCGCAGCGCGTCGAGGCGCGCGCAGAAGACGTCGACGTCGGCGACGAAGAAGTCGTACTCGTCGAGCAGCAGCGCGACGCGCGCCTCGATCGGCAGCTCGAGCCACAGGCAAGGCGAAGCGCGCATGCGCTCGATCAGCGCCTCGGGAACCCGCAGCTCGCCGATCTTCCTGCTCTCGCTCTCGACGAAGACCGGCCGCGCCGGGTCGAGCCGGCGCAGAGTCTCCCAGACGAGCGTGTCGAACGCCTTCTGCGTCGGCTGGCTCGTGCCGGGGACGAGGCCGAGGACCGAGCCGCGATGGTTGGCGAGCGCTTCGAGATCGAGCACCTGCGCGCCTTGCGCGGCCAGCGCGGCGAGCAGGCGGCTCTTGCCCGATCCCGTGGGGCCGCAGACGACGCGCCACTCGAAGCGTGCCGGCAGCTCATCGAGCGCAGCGACGAGCGTGCGCCGAAACGCGCGGTAGCCGCCCTCGAGCACGTGGACGCGAAAGCCGATCTGGTCGAGCACCGTCGCAAGGGCGCCGCTGCGCTTGCCGCCGCGCCAGCAGTAGACGAGCGGCGTCCAGCCGTGCGGCTTGTCGAGGACATGATGCTCGACGTGCGCGGCGACGTTGCGCGCGACCAGCGCGGCGCCGCGCTTCCTCGCCGCGAACGGCGACACCTGCTTGTACTCGGTGCCGACGAGCGCGCGCTCGGCGTCATCGAGCGAAGGCCAGTTGACCGCGCCTGGCAGCCGGTCCTCGGCGTACTCGCTTGGCGAGCGCGCGTCGACGATGGTGTCGAAGCGGTCGAGCCCGGCGATCGCTTCGGCTGCGCTGATCGTGAGGATCACGACGCGTGTGCCATTCAGGCGATCGCGTCCAACATTTCGCTCTCGATCTGCAGCTGCATCCTGTTCTGCTGCAACGCGCTGCCGTCGATCAGGAACGTGTCCTCGACGCGCTCGCCGAGGGTCGTGATCTTGGCCAGTTGCAGGTTGATGTCGTGGCGGGCGAGGACGCGCGAGATCGCATAGAGCAGGCCCGAGCGGTCGCTCGCCGAGACGCCGAGGAGCCACCGCTGCGCGCGTTCGTCGGGGCGCAGCGTCACGCGCGGTGTGACCGGGAACGAGCGGACGCGCCGCGAGATGCGCCCGCGGCTCGGCTCGGGCAGTGGCCCGGTCGCCTCGAGCGCGAGCGCGAGCTGCGTCTCCACGTATGAGATCAGGTCGCGCGCGTGCGGCTCGAGGTAGGGGCTGACGACGAGGAAGGTGTCGAGCGCGTAGCCGTCGGCCGTCGTGTGCACCTTGGCGTCGAGGATGTTGAAGCTGGCGCTGTCGAAGTAGCCGCAGGTGCGCGCGAACAGGTCGCGCTTGTCGGGCGCATAGACGAGCACCTGCAGGCCGACGCCGAGCGGGCTGACGCGCGCGCGCACCACCGGCCT
>DASXXO010000098.1:0-1702 GCA_036503045.1 Caldimonas sp.
GCGAGCAACGCCGAAGGCGCCCGCCTGGCCAGCCTCGACGATTCGCTCGCCGGCATCGCGAGCGAGCGCGCGGCGAGCGAGTACGGCCTCTTCATCGTCGCTCCCGCGATTCAGGACGACGCGCACAACCGGACGCGCTTCGCGATCCTCGCCCATCCGGACGCGCATCCCCAGCCGAAGGCCTCAGGCCACGATTGCACGAGCCTGGTCGTCTCGGTCGCGAACCGGCCCGGTGCGGTGCACGACATGCTGCAGCCGCTGAAGGCGCACGGCGTGTCGATGACGCGCTTCGAGTCGCGGCCGGCGCGCTCGGGGCAGTGGGAGTACTACTTCTACGTCGACATCGACGGCCATCCGGACCAGCCGAACGTCGCGCTCGCGCTGCGCGAGCTGCACGACGCGTGCGCGTTCTTCAAGCTGCTCGGGACCTACCCGGTCGATTCGCATTGATCGAGACCGCCTGATGTTCGAGCAACTCGGCGTGATCGGCTGCGGCCTCATGGGCGGCTCGTTCGCGCTCGCGATGAAGCGCGCTGGCATGGTCCGCCGCGTGATCGGCTACAGCAAGTCGCCGTCGACCACCGAGCAGGCGAAGCGGCTCGGCATCATCGACACTGCCGCGGAATCGGCGCTCCTCGCGGTCTCCGGCTCGGACATCGTCCTGATCGCGGTCCCGGTGTCGGCGACCGAGGCAACGTTCAAGGCGATCCGCCACCTGATCGAGCCGGGCACGCTCGTGATGGACGTCGGCTCGACCAAGCGCGACGTCGTCGACGCGGCGCGGCGCGTCCTGAAGGACCGCATCGTCTCGTTCGTTCCGGCGCATCCGATCGCCGGCAAGGAAGTCTCGGGGATCGGCCACGCTGACGCCGCGCTCTACCAAGGCCGCCAGGTCATCCTCACGCCGCTTCCCAAGACCTCGGCCGAGCTGGTCCAGAAGGCGACCGACGCGTGGGCCGCGATCGGCGCGCAGGTCCTGCGCATGACGCCCGAGGACCACGACGCGGCGTTCGCCGCCGTCAGCCACCTGCCGCACATCCTCGCCTTCGCCTACTTCAACGCGGTCGCGCGCCAGCCCGCCGGGCGCGACTACCTTTCGCTCGGCGGCCCGGGATTTCGCGACTTCACGCGCATCGCCGCGAGCAACCCCGCGGTCTGGCGCGACATCCTGATGGCCAATCGCGAGGAGATCCTCAAGCAGACCGCGCGCTTCCGCCATACCCTCGACGCGATGGAGCACGTCATCAAGACCGGCAACACCGAGGCGCTCGAGGCGCTCATCCGCAGCGCGAGCGACGCGCGGGCCGGCTGGCAGATGAACTCCGCGACCCCGCACACGCACCGTTGAGGAAGGCGCGGCGCGCGCCATGTTCACGACCCGCTTCCTCGACCTTCCGCCGCTCTCCGCCGTCGGCGGCAAGGTGCGCGTGCCGGGGTCGAAGAGCATCTCGAACCGGGCGCTCCTGCTCGCCGGCTTCGCTTCCGGCGCGACGACGATCGAGGGCCTGCTCCACTCCGACGACACGCAGGTGATGCTCGAGGCGCTCAAGCAGCTCGGCTGCCGCGTCGAGGGCGACGCGCATGCGCTCGTCGTCCACGGCATCGGCGCGCGGCCGCTCGCCCAGCAGGCGATCCTCTGGCTCGGCAATGCGGGAACGGCGATGCGCCCGCTCGTCGCCGCGCTCGCGCTCGGCGCCGACGG
>DASXXO010000099.1:0-5712 GCA_036503045.1 Caldimonas sp.
TCACCGATCTCGACCCGTGCCGCGATCGAGGCGATGCCGGCGGGCGCGATTGCCGTCGTCGATGCAATGGCGACGACCTCGGCCGGCATCTTCGGCGACATCCTGTGCGCGCGAATGGCCAAGCGCGGCGTCGCTGCACTCGTCACCGACGGCGTCGTTCGCGATCTGGCTGGCGTCCTCGGCACCGGGCTGCCGGTGTGGTGCCAGGGCGCCGCGGCGCCGGCATCGGTGAACGGGCTCACCTTCGTCGGCTGGCAGGAGCCGATCGGCTGCGGCGGCGTTGCCGTGATGCCGAACGACGTGGTCGTCGCCGACGGCGACGGCGCGGTCGTCGTTCCCGCCGACCTCGTCGCCGACGTCGTCGCTGCGGCGGTCGAGCAGGAGCGGCTCGAGGGCTGGATCATGCGCGAGGTCGAGGCCGGCGTTCCGTTGCCCGGCCTCTATCCGGCGGACGAGCCGACGCGCGCGCGCTACGACGCGTGGGCGAAGAGCGAGGACGCGAAGCGCTGAGCGCGCGTCAGCGCGCCGGATGGCGCACGGTGCGCGGAATCCAGTACCAGAGCACCCCTGCGGCGGCGAAGGCGAGGGCGCCGGTGCACCAGATGCCGGTCGCGAGCGAGACCAGCGCCGTCACCGCCGAGAGCAGCGCTGGCCCGCCGGTCGAGCCGATGTCGGACATCAGGCGCCAGAGGCCGAGGAAGTGCGCGCGTCCGAGCAGCGGCGAATAGTCGGCGCCGAGCGTCATGATCATTCCCGAGCCGATGCCGTTGCCGAAGCCGATGACGAGCGACGCGATGAGGAGCGTCACCGCGCCGTGCGTGAACGGCGTCGCCATCAGCGCCGCTCCCATCGTCAGCATCGACGGCACGGCGACCCAGGCGCGGCCTTTCCGGTCCATGACCTTGCCGGCCGGGTAGAAGACGAGCATGTCGATGCCGCCGGCGAGGCCGTAGATCAGCGAGGTCGTCGCCGCGTCGAGGCCGATGCCTTCGGCCCAGAGCGGGATCACCGCCTGGCGCGACGCGCGCACGGCGCTCACGAGGAGCGCACCGACGCCCACCGTGAGGAAGATCTTCGCGTGGCCGGCGCCGACCGATCGCAAGGTCGCCGGCCGGGTCGGCGCGCTGCGCTCGGCGCCTGCCGCATGCGGGTGCGCGGGAAGCTCGGGGATGCGCGCGGCGACCACTCCGGCGAGGACGAGCGCGCCGACGCCCGCCCAGTACGCGCCGCCGATCCCCATCGCATGGATCAGCGCGGCGGCGACGAACGGGCCGAGGAAGAGGCCGATCCGCATCACGCCGCCGAGCGTCGAGAGCGCCCGCGCGCGATAGCGGAACGGCACTGCCTCGGTGAGATAGCTCTGGCGCGCGAGGCCGAACACGGCGGCCGACATGCCGACCATGAAGGCGCCGACGCCGAACGCCCACAAGCTCGTCGCCAGGACGCAGAGCGCCATCGCCAGCGCGCCCCACACCGATGCGCCGACGATCGCCCAGCGCTCGCCCCAGCGCGCGGTGATGAGCGACGCCGGAATGTTGGAGACGAGCGAGCCGATCCCGATCATCGTGACCATCAGCGCGGCGAGCGCGACCGAGCCGCCGAGCTGGCGCACGGTGAGCGCGATCACCGGCAGGATCGCGCCTTCGCCGAGTCCGAACAGGAACGAGGGGCCGAACGCCGGCAGCGCGATCTTGCGCAGGCTGAAGTTGGTTTCGTCGGTCACGCAGCGAAGGCGGGCGAGGGCAGGTGCTCCGGTCGGCGAGCTTAGCCGCACGCGCGGTGCAAGTCCCCTGACCTGCGCTCCCAGGGACGGGGCGCTATCCTCGCCCGCAGCCGGCGATGGCCGGCCGACAACGTCATCCGAAGGAGATCCATGGCCATCCTGACGCACCGCGCTGCCGCCGGCCGCGACGGCGGCATCGACGCCGCGTTGCTCGTGCTGCGCCTCGCGCTCGGCATCCTGGTGCTGCTGCACGGCATCAGCAAGCTGCCGCCGCCGCCGACGCCGATCGTCGAGATGCTTGCCAAGGCGAACCTGCCGACCGCGCTTGCGTATGGCGTCTACCTCGGCGAGCTCGTCGCGCCAATCCTGCTCATCGTCGGCGTCTGGACGCGCCTGGCCGCGGTCGTGGTCGTCGTCAACATGGTGATGGCCGTGCTGCTCGTGGGCATCGGCCAGCTGTTCAGCCTCGGCGCGTACGGTGGCTATGCGCTCGAGCTGGAGGCGATGTATCTCTTCACCGCGGTCGCGCTCGCGCTCACCGGTGCGGGCCGCTTCAGCGTCGGCGGCCGCTACGGGCCGCTCAACTAGGTCTCGTCGAATCCGCCGGCGCGGCGCAGCGCCGCGCTCGCCGCACCGGCGAGCAGGTCGACCAAGCGCTCGGCCGCAGCGCCGGCGTGCGCAGCGGCGCCGATCGCCGCGCTGTACACCGTCGCGAGCGCGAACGGCGGCGGCAGCGCGCCGACCAGCACGATGCCCGGCGTGTAGCGGATCTCGGTCGCCTGCGTGCAGCCGAGCGCGCGCGACTCGCTCCCTTCGGCGAGCGCGCGCATCGCCGTTGCGCCGTTCGCGTACATGCGCAGGCGCGGCGCGAGCGCCTCGCGGATGCCGAGCCGATCGAGCATCGCGGCGACGTGCGCTCCCGCGGTCGAGCGCGTCGCGTCCGGGAAGTAGAGCGCCTCGGCGGCGAGCAGTGCAGCGCGCAGCGCGTCGGCGCTGTCGATCGCCGGCGTCGGCGCGCCTTGCCGGACCGCGACCGCGGTCTGCACGCTGCCGATCGCCGCGCCCGATCCGGGGCGGAGCCCCCCGCTCGCCTCGAGCGCAGCGACCATCGCCTCGGTGGCGACGAAGACGTCGCACGGCGCTCCGGCGCGCAGCTCGTCGCGCATCGCGCCGACCGCGCCGAAGCGCGCGTCGAGGCGGACGCCGGCGTCGCGCTCGAAGCCTTCCTGGAGCGCGAGCACGAGCCCCTTGACCGCGCCAGCGCAAAGGACGTGGAAGTCAGCCGCCGCCATGACCAGCCCGCTGCGGCGCTCCCGGCTTCTTCACTGATCGGGCCTGGCGCCCGAGATCTTGACGATGCGCGCCCACTTGACGATGTCGGCGTCGAGGTAGCGCGTGAACTCGGCGACGCTCATTGTCATCGGCGTCGCGCCCTGCGCCTTCCAGGCGCGCGCGACCTCGGGATTGGAGACGATCTTGGCGACCTCGGCATTGAGGCGGGCTACGATCGGTGCCGGCGTGTTCTTCGGCGCCATCAGCCCGAGCCAGATCGTCGCCTCGTAGCCCGGGACGCCTGCCTCGGCGATCGTCGGCACTTCGGGCATCACTGCCGAGCGCACCGTTCCGGTCGTGCCGAGCGCCTTCACCTTGCCGGCGCGGACGTGCTCGCTCATCGTGGGCACCGCGTCGAACATCAGGTCGACCTGGCCGCCGAGCACGTCGCTGCGCGCACCCGAGCTGCCCTTGTACGGGATGTGCAGGATCGAGACGCCCGCCATCGCCTTGAACAGCTCGCCGGCCATGTGGTACGGAGTTCCCGGACCCGACGATGCGTAGGTCATCCCGGCGGGCTTGGCCTTGGCCGCGGCGATCAGCTCGCGCACTGTCGACACCGGAAGTCCGCTGCGCGCGACCAGCACGAGGTCGGACGAATTGATCGGCGCGATCGGCGCGAAGTCGCGCATCAGCTGGAACGGCTTGTTCGGGATCAGCGACTCGTTCACCGTGTGCGTGTTCGACATCAGCAGCAGCGTGTAGCCGTCGGGCGGGCTCTTGGCGACCGCGTCGGTGCCGATGATCGAACCGGCGCCGGGACGGTCGTCGATGACGAAGCTCTGGCCGAGTGCGTCCTGCAGCCGCGCCGCGAGCAAGCGCGCGTAGACGTCGGCCGGCCCGCCGGCGGCGAACGGCACGATGATCCGGACCGGATGGTTCGGATAGCCCTGCGCAAACGCCGGAGCGACGAACGCGACCAGCGCCATGGCAGCGGCGAACAACCCTGTCTTCGCGCGGCGCGCGACGACGTGGCGCCAGCTGCGGATCGGTGTCATCGGTGTCTCCAGTGGCAGGCGGGCGGGGGCCGGTCGCGTGCCGTGCCCGAGCGGTGGGATGTTACGGGCTCGCCACAGCCGAGACACCGCGACGCCCCTGCGCCCGGCCGGGGGTCCGGCAATCGCTACGATGCCGGGTCCCGCTCCGAGGAGAAAGCCCGATGCGCATCGCCACCTTTGACGTGCAGGGACGCCGCCGCGTCGGCGCGGTGTCGGAAGACGGTCAATCGATCACGCCGTTCGTGCTCGACGACGCTGAAGCCAGCCGCGGCGCGCTGACCTTGATCGAACGCCATCCCGCCGGCGACGGCGCGCCGCAGCTGTCGGGCGAGCGCTTCGCCCTGCTCGACGTCCAGCTCGAGGCGCCGTTGCCGATGCCGCGGCGCAACCTCTTCTGCATCGGCCGCAACTACCACGCGCACGCCAGGGAGCTCTCGGGCTCGGTGTTCAAGAGCGCGCCGACGGACACCGAGAGCTGGCCGATCGTCTTCACCAAGGTTCCCGAGTGCGTCGTCGGGCCGTACGACGAGGTCTGCCTGCCGGGCGCGGAAGTCTCGAGCCAGATCGACTACGAGGCCGAGCTCGCGGTCGTGATCGGCCGCGGCGGCCGCAATATCCTGCGTGGGGCCGCGCTCGAGCACGTGTTCGGCTACACGATCGTCAACGACGTCACCGCGCGCGACGTCCAGATGCGCCACCAGCAGTGGGATCTCGGCAAGTCGTTCGACACCTTCTGCCCGATGGGGCCGTGGATCGCGACCGCCGACAGCTTCGATGGCACGCACACGCGCGTGCGCTGCTGGGTCAACGGCGAGCCGCGCCAGGACGCCTCGACGAGCGACCTGATCTTCGACATCCCGACCTTGATCGAGACCTGCTCGCGCGGCATCACGCTCTATCCGGGCGACGTGATCGCGACCGGCACGCCGGCCGGCGTCGGCATGGGCATGACGCCGCCGCAGTACCTCAAGTCGGGCGACCTCGTGCGGATCGAGATCGACGGCCTCGGCGCGATCGAGAACCGATTCGTGTGAAGCCCCGATCGAGCCTGGAGACGAGATGAAGCGAAGGAAGCTGCTCGCGCACGCCGGCGCGTTGGCCGCCCTGGGTGCGGCGGCGCTGCCGGTGCGCGCGCAGACGAGCTACCCCGACAAGTCGGTCACGATGATCGTTCCGTTCCCGCCGGGCGGCGTCGCCGACACGGTCGCGCGGCCGGTCGCCGAGGCGCTCGCCCGCGAGCTCAAGGAGCCGGTCGTGGTCGAGAACCGCGCCGGCGCGGGCGGCGCGGTCGGCATCGGCGCTGCCTCGCGTGCCGCTCCCGACGGCTACACCATCCTGCTGAGCCTGTCGTCGATCTCGATCCTGCCCGAAGCCGACAAGATCCTCGGCAGGAAGCCCGCCTACCAGCTGAGCCAGTTCAAGCCGATCGCGCGCTTCACCGCCGACCCCACGGTCCTGGTCGTGCGCGCCGACGCACCCTGGAAGAACTTCGCCGAGTTCCTCGCCGACATGCGCGCGCATCCCGGCAAGTACAACTACGGCAGCTCGGGCAACTACGGGACGATGCACGTGCCGATGGAGATGCTGAAGGCCGAGGCGGGCTTTCGTATGACGCACATCCCGTATACCGGCGCCGGGCCCGCGGTGGTCGCGCTCCTC
>DASXXO010000100.1:0-3610 GCA_036503045.1 Caldimonas sp.
GCCGCCGCCGGTCGAGAAGCCCCCGAACGCGCCGCCGCCGCTGCGATAGCCGCCGCCGCTCCTTCGGCTGTTCAGGCAATTCTGGTACTCCTGCGACGCTTCGCCGAAGGTGTTGCGGGTGTCGGTGCAATCGGCGACGGCACTGCCGCCGCCGCAGCGGAACAGGACCGCCACGATGAAAAGGATGAAGATCCAGAGCAGGATCTTGGCGAATCTGCCGCCGCCGCTGAACGCCGTCGGCAAGGCGTCGCGCTGCAGGGCGGCGCGCTTGTCCGGCGCCAGCCGGAACGCGCCCAGCACCGTATCGGCGGTGAGCGTTTCGCCGGCCGACCAGACGACCTCGCGCGTGCCTTCGCCTTCGGTCTGCTCGCGGTTGAGGCGCTTGCGCGACGCTGCGCCGGTGCCGACGTAGTCGGTGTTCGCGGTCCGCTCCTCGCGCTCGAGGCGCCAGTAGAACTCGCCGAGGACGTAGGTGACCTTGCCGACGTAGTCGTAGAGCTTGCGGTAGAGAACGGCCTCGTGCTTGACGCTCTCGCCGAACGTTTGCGGCGCGCCGGTGATCGGTGCGGTCCAGCTCCAGCCGTCTTCGGCGTCGACGAGGAAAGCGAACCCTTCGGTGCGGTGATAGAGCAGGTACTCGCGCCAGAAGGTCTGCTCGTCGTCGTCGCCCTGCGGGATCTCGCAGCGCTCGACGTAGCCGACCACCTGCCACGGCAGCGCCGCGCGGCCGAGCGTGAGCGTGCCGACGCTGCCGAGCGGAATCTGCGGCTCGCTGCCGTTGCCCTGCGCGTAGTGCGCGAGGTCGGCGCCGACGTTGCCTTGCTCGGCCGACGTCAGGTCGATCACCGCCTTGCATTGCGCGCAGACGATCGACTGCGTCGTCGCCAGCTTCACCGCGAGCGCGGCACCGCAGCCCGGGCATTGCAGCGTCCGCCCGGCAAGCGTCTTCTCGCTCTCCTCGCGCAGGCCACGCAGCGCGAGGTCCGAGAGCACGACCGTGTGCCCGACCGACCAGGCGGGCTGCGTCGGATCGGTGTAGTCGATCGTGCCGACGTCGCCGCGGCTCGAGCGGATGTCGGCGACCGCGAAGCCGTGTTCGAGGTTCGGCCGCTTGGGCAGCTCGCCGGCCGCCGCGATCAGCTTGGCGACGACGACCGAAGCGACGCTCCAGCTCTGGCCGTTGACGGTGAGCGGCGCGCCGACGCGCAGCTGCTCGGGCGGCGGGACCGGGGCCGTCAGCGGCGCGTCGAAGGCGATGACGTAGCGGCCGTTGTCCTCCGAGAGCCAGCCCGACTTCTGCAGCTCGGGGCCGCTCTCGAAGAGCGCATGCCACTCGTTCCACGTCCCCTCGGCGGTGCGGTACTGCAAGCGGCCGACGAGCGTGAACGGCGCACCCTGGTAGGTGCCGAAGACACCGAGCTGGAGGGGGGTGTGGTCGTCGAACAGCTCGGCGCTTTCGCCGATCTTCCTCAGCTGGTCTCCCGCGCGGACGACGGTCGAGCGGCAGAAGCTGCAGACCGCAAACGGCGACGCCGCCGAGCGGAACTCGACCGGCGCGCCGCAATTGGGGCACGCTGCGCGGTAGGCGCGCTGAGGCGAGGGTCCGGTGGTGGCCAATCGGTGCGGGGGTGCGAGGAAGGAGCCGCGCGGGCTCCTTCTCTGTCGTCACGTCATCGCAGCGACCGCACGGCCGACCGAAGGGAGCGGGGGGGCTCCACCCTCAGACGAGCTTCTTGAGAAGCTCGGCCTTCTTGGCGTCGAACTCTTCCTGGGTCAGGATGCCCTTGGTCTTCATCTCGCCGAGGCGTTCGAGCGTGCTCATCACATCTTCGGCCTTGACTCCCGCCGGGGCTGCGGCAGCCGCGCCCGCGCCCAGGGCTCCCGGCGCGCCGGCGGCGAGTCCCTGGCCGAGCTGGTTGGCCATCACCTGGCCAAGCGCGACGCCGGCGCCGAGACCGACCCCGGTGCCCACGAGGCCGCCGCCGCCGCCCGAGCCGGCGCCCGCAGCGAGCGTCGGGATCGACTGCGCGGTCTGGTACTGCATGAACTTGCCCATGTCGCCGACCATGCCCATGCCGATCTTCTGGTCGAGGATCTTCTGCAGGTCCTCGGGCAGCGAGATGTTCTGCATCGTCACCATCTCGAGCTTGAGGCCGAGCTTGCCGAACCCCGGCGCGGTCGCTTCCTGCAGCGCCTTGGCGAACTCGACCTGGTTGGCGGCGAGGTCGAGGAACGGGACGCCGCTCGCGCCGACCGCATCCGAGATGTACTGCAGCATCAGGCCGCGCAGCTGCCCGTCGAGCTCCTCGGTCGTGTAGCGTTCGCGCGTTCCCGAGATCTCGTTGTAGAACAGGCGCGGGTCGACGATCCGGTAGCTGTAGTTGCCGAACGCGCGCAGGCGCACGGCGCCGAAGTCCTTGTCGCGGATCGTCACCGGCTGGCTGGTGCCCCAGCGCTGGTCGATCTGCTGGCGCGTGCTGAAGAAATAGACGTCGCTCTTGAACGGGCTCTTGAAGAGCTTGTCCCAGTTCTGGAGATAGGTGAGGATCGGCAACGTCGCCGTCGTCAGCGTGTAGCGGCCGGGGCCGAACACGTCGGCGAGCTTGCCCTCGTTGACGAACATCGCCATCTGCGACTCGCGCACCGTGAGCGAACCGCCGTTCTGGATCTCGCGATCCTCCATGGGGAAGCGCCAGGCGAGGGTACCGTCCGTGTCCTCGGTCCACTCGATGATGTCGATGAACTGCTTCTTGATGAAATCCATCAGCGCCATGGCAGCGGTACTCCACAAGCCCCGGACATCCGGGTGCGGCGAATAATAAGGCCGCCCCTCGGAAAACCATCCCCACGAAGGGTGTGCGCGCATGAACGAATCGACCCCATTGAAGCTAGCGGTGATCGGCGCCGGACCGGTCGGCCTGACGCTCGCGCTGCACGCCGCAGCGACGCTCGTCGACGCCGAGATCACGCTGTTCGACGCGCGCCCGCTCGACAAGGACGTCGCGGGCGATCCGCGCACGCTCGCGCTCTCGCTCGGCACCGTGCAGCTGCTGCAACGGCTGGGCGCGTGGCGGCCCGAGAGCGCACAGCCGATCAGCGAGGTGCACGTCTCGCAGGACGCGCCATCGCTCATCGCCGCACTCGCGCCGCGTTTCGCCGAGCCCGAGCTGACGATCCGCGCCATCGACGAGGCCGTCCCGATGCTCGGTGCGGTGCTGAGCTACGGACAGGTCGTCGCGACGCTGCAGTCGGTCTGGCGCGAGACGCAGGCGCGCGCGCCGACGCGACTCTTCAGCCGCTTCGGCGCGAACGTCTCGGCGCTGAAGAACCTGGCCGCGCCCGCGGGCGTGGAAGTCGACGCCGGAGTCGTCGAGCGCTTCGACCTCGCCGTGGTCGCCGAAGGCGGCGTCTTCGCGAACACCGAGAAGGCTGCGCTCGTCGCCGGCGAGCGCCGGCCGGCGCTGCGCCACGACTACGGCCAGACCGCGTGGGTCGGAGTCGCCGAGTTCGTTGCGGGAACCGACGCTCCGCCGCGGGCAATCGGCGGCGTCGCCTACGAACGCTTCACCCGCCACGGCCCGGCCGCGCTGCTGCCGCTGAAGGACGGCCG
>DASXXO010000101.1:0-5655 GCA_036503045.1 Caldimonas sp.
TCGGCGCGTACTCGATGATGTCGATGCCGGCGTTAAGCATCACGCCGTACATCGCGCGGCTCGCGTGGTGTTGCATGAAGTACTCGTAGCGTCCCTGCAGCAACAGGGTCACGTGCACGCCGCGCGCGGCCGCGCGCAGCAGCGCACGCTGCAGCGCCACTCCGGGGACGAAGTAGGCGTTGGCGATGAAGATCTCGCCCTTCGACTGGCCGATCGCATAGCGGTAGAAGTGCTCGATCCTCCTGCGAAAGCGCAGGTTGTCGCGCAGCACGAGGCCGGCGAGGACGCCGGGCCCTTCGCTTCCCGGGACGCGGCTCAGGTCCATGCCGCGCATCTCGGCGTCTTCGGCGTCGGTGCCGGCACGCGCCGCCTTGCGCACGGTCGCGAGCGCCGCCCTCAGGTCCGCGTGGCGCGCCTCGCGCGCCGCCTGCATGCGCAGCCACAGTCGCGTCATCGTCTCGTGCGCGTCCTCGACCAGCGGGCCGGTGGCGCGCACGGCGAAGTCGAAACGCGGCTGCTCGAGCTTGCCGTAGGTGGGGTCGAAGTAGTCGTCGAGCAGGTTGATGCCGCCGCAGAAGCAGATCGTCGCGTCGACGACGCAGAGCTTGCGGTGGAGGCGCCGCCAGCGCGCCGGCAGCACGACGCGCCAGCCGCGCGCCGGGTTGAACACGCGCCATTGCACGCCCGCGACCTGCCAGCGCTTGCGCCACTCGTCGGGGATCTCTCCCGTGCCGATGCCGTCGACGACGACGCGCACGGTCACGCCGCGCGTCGCCGCGCGCTCGAGCGCCTCGGCGACGCGGATCGGCGCGCCGCCGAACTCGAAGAGGTAGGTCTCGAGCAGCACTTCGGCACGCGCCGCGTCGATCGCCTGGACGAGCGCTTCGAACAGCGCCGCGCCACCCTTGAGCAGCGCAAGCTGATGGCCCGGACGCAGCGCCCGCGTCTCGGAAGCGCGGCGGGCGGCGGGCGGGTTCCTGCTCATCGCCGTCGCACGCCCGCGCTCAGGCGAGCTCGAGCTCGGCGACGAGCGGCAGGTGGTCGGACATGCGTGCCCACGCCGCCCCCCGCGGCACCTGGGTCCACCGGCAGCGAAAGCCGCGCAGGTAGATCCGGTCCATCGAGAACAGCGGCAGGCGCGAGGGGAAGGTGTTGATGCGCGCCGCCGGGTCGCCCGCGACCATGCCGCGGACGAGGCCGCAGCTTTCCATCAAGGCGTCGAGCTTCTCGCCCCAGTCGTTGAAGTCGCCGGCGACGATCACCGGCTCGCCGGCCGGCACTTCGGCAGCGATGAACTGGCCGAGCCGCTGCGACTGGCGCACGCGGCTGGCGTGCATCAGGCCGAAGTGCGCGACGATCGCGTGCACCACGGTTCCGTTCCACGTCACGGGCACGTGCAGCAGGCCGCGCTGCTCGAAGCGGTGGTCGGAGACGTCGTGGTGGCGCAGGTCGCCGATCGGCCAGCGCGACAGCAGCGCGTTGCCGTGCTCGCCGTCGCGCGTCACCGCGTTGGTGCAATAGGCGACGTCGTAGCCTTCGGGCGCGAGGTAGTCGGCCTGCGGCACCTTCGGCCAGCCGATCTTGGTGTCGGGAAAGTGGCGCGCCGCGGCACGGTTCATGCGCCGCACTTCCTGCAGGAACACGAAGTCGGCGTCGAGCGCCTCGATTCCCAGCGCCAGGTTGTGGATCTCCAGGCGCTTGCGCGGACCGACGCCGCGCACGCCCTTGTGGATGTTGTATGTCGCTACGCGCAAGACGTTGCTCGGATACTGGGTGCTGTGGAAGCCCGAGTGGTGGGTGCTGTGGAAGACACGCATCGCAAAGCCTGCAATGAGCAAATAGCGCGCCGCGTCAGGCCGTGTCCGCGGCCCGGCGCGGCAGCTGGAGGATCGCCTCGGCGTTCGACGGCGAAAAGCACCGGTCGGCGGCCGCCCGCCAGTCGAGCCATTCGAAGCGCAGGTGCTCGCGCGGCGCGACCCGGACCGCCGTGCCGGCGCCGACCGTGAGGCCGAAGACGTGCTCGGTGTTGCGGGTCACGCCGGCAGCATAGCGGTGCCGCCACACCGGGTAGATCTCATAGACATTGGCGAGCTGCCAGTCGAGCAGGCGGTCGTGCGGCGCCTCGGGCGAGCCGATCACGATGCCGGTCTCCTCGGCGACCTCCCGGACGCAGGTCTCGAGAAGCGATTCGCCGACCGACGACTTGGAGCCGGTGACGCTCTGCCAATACCCGGGCGCATCGGCACGCTCGAGCAGCAGCACGTCGAGCGCGGGCGTGTGGATGACGACGAGAACCGACTCGGGGATCTTGAACGGCCGCCCGGCGTCCATTGCCTTGCGCTCGATCCGCTCAGGCCCCCGTCGCCTGCGTATTGCGCAGCCGGATGTGCAGCTCGCGCAGCTGCTTCTCGTCGACCGGGCTGGGCGCGTTGGTGAGCAGGTCCTGCGCGCGCTGCGTCTTCGGAAACGCAATCACGTCGCGCAGCGACTCGGCGCCGGTCATCAGCATGACGAAGCGGTCGAGGCCGATCGCGATCCCGCCGTGCGGCGGCGCGCCGTACTGCAGCGCGTCGAGCAGGAAGCCGAACTTGGCGCGTGCCTCGCTTTCGCCGATCTTGAGCGCGCGGAACACCTTGCTCTGCACCTCCTCGCGGTGGATCCGCACCGAGCCGCCGCCAAGCTCGACGCCGTTCAGGACGACGTCGTAGGCCTTGGCGATGCAGCGCCCGGGGTCGGTCTCGAGCCAGTCCTCGTGGCCGTCCTTCGGGCTGGTGAACGGATGGTGCATCGCGCTCCAGCGCTGCTCGTTCTCGTCGTACTCGAACATCGGGAAGTCGACGACCCAGAGCGGCTCCCAGTCGCCCTGCACGAGGCCGCGCGAGCGACCGAACTCGCTGTGGCCGATCTTGACGCGCAGCGCGCCGAGCGCGTCGTTGACGATCGGTGCCTTGTCTGCGCCGAAGAAGATCAGGTCGCCGTCCTTCGCGCCGGTCCGCTGCAGGATCTCGACGAGCGCCGCGTCGTGCAGGTTCTTGACCACCGGAGACTGCAACCCCTCGCGGCCCTTGGCAGCGTCGTTGACCTTGATCCAGGCGAGGCCCTTGGCGCCGTAGATCTTGACGAACTCGGTGTAGCCGTCGATCTCGCCCCGGCTCATCTCGCCGCCGCCCGGCACGCGCAGTGCCGCGACGCGGCCGCCCTTGGCCTTCGCGGGCGCCGAGAACACCTTGAAGTCGACGTCGCGCATCAGCTCGGTGAGCTCGGTCAGCTCGAGCTTGACGCGCAGGTCGGGCTTGTCGGAGCCGTAGCGGCGCATCGCCTCCTCGTACGCCATCACCGGGAACGGCGGCAGCTCGACGCCGATCGCGTGCTGGACCGTGCTCCGGATCATCGCTTCGAACATCGTCCGGATCTCGGTCTCCTCGAGGAACGAGGTCTCGATGTCGATCTGCGTGAACTCGGGCTGGCGGTCGGCACGCAGGTCCTCGTCGCGGAAGCACTTGGTGATCTGGTAGTAGCGATCGAAGCCCGCGACCATCAGCAGCTGCTTGAACAGCTGCGGGCTCTGCGGCAGCGCGAAGAACATCCCGTCGTGGACGCGGCTCGGCACGAGGTAGTCGCGCGCGCCCTCGGGCGTGCTCCGGGTCAGCATCGGCGTCTCGATGTCGATGAAGCCGTTCGCGTCGAGGAAACGGCGCACCTCCATCGCCATGCGGTAGCGCAGCATCATGTTGCGCTGCATCTGCGGCCGGCGCAGGTCGAGCACGCGGTGCGTCAGGCGCGTCGTCTCCGAGAGGTTCTCCTCGTCGAGCTGGAACGGCGGCGTCACGCTCGGGTTCAGCACCTCGAGCTCGCGGCACAGCACTTCGATCTTGCCGCTCGTCAGGTGGGGGTTCTCGGTGCCTTGGGGCCGGGCACGCACGAGGCCGCTGACCCGGAGGCAGAACTCGTTCCTCACCTCCTCGGCAACGGCGAAGGTTTCCGGCCGGTCGGGGTCGCAGACGATCTGCACCAGCCCTTCGCGGTCACGCAGGTCGATGAAGATCACGCCGCCGTGGTCGCGGCGCCGATGCGCCCAGCCCATCAGCGTGACCGTCTGGCCGAGCAGCGCTTCGCTCACCAGGCCGCAATACGTCGTTCTCATTCTCGTCACTCCAAGTCCTGTCGAAGCCCGGGCGCGACAGCGCCCGGCGAGCTTGCGCGGCACGGGCCGCGCCGAGCAGCGGGGTCGGGCCGAGCGCGCGCGGTGCTCAGCCCGACAGATTGGGCAGAGGCAGCGGCCTGCTTTCGCGCCGCGTCGGCGGCGCGACGACGCCCATCGAGATCACGTACTTGAGCGCCTCGTCGACGCTCATCGCCAGCGCAATGATGTCGCTGCGCGGCAGCATGAGGAAAAAGCCCGACGTCGGGTTCGGCGTCGTCGGCACGTAGACGCTGAGATAGTCGCCGGCGAGATGTTCGGCCGCCTCGCCACCGGGCTTGCCGGTGACGAAGGCGATCGTCCAGCAGCCGGCACGCGGGTACTGCACGAGCACAGCCTCGCGGAACGCGTTGCCGCTGCTCGAAAACAGCGTGTCCGAAACCTGCTGCACCGAGGTGTAGATCGACTTGACGATCGGAATGCGCGTGAGCAGCCGATGACCCTCGCGCAGCAACCACTGCCCGGCGACGTTGGTCGCGAGAACGCCGGTCAGGAACAGAGCGACCCCCACCACGAGGACTCCGAGCAGGGGGATCTTCTGCAGCATGCCGATGAACGCATGGGTGCCCTCGGGCAGCACGACCTGCGAGAGCGCCAGCAGCCAGATGAAGATTCCGCTCAGTATGCCGAGGACGGCCTGCAGCACCCAGATCGTGACCACCAGCGGCAGCCAGACCAGCAGGCCGGCGATGAAATATTTCTTCACCGGGATCCCCGCGGAGCGTGCCGGCATCACGCCCTGCCCTTGTCGGGAGGTGACGCCGGCGCCGCAGTCGAAGCCGGCGCGGCAGCGGGTGCCGGCTCGCTCTTGGCCGGCGCCGCGGCGGGCTGCGCGGCTTCGCTCGTGGCGCTGCCGTTCACGGGCTTCGCATCGCCGTTCGCCGCGGCGTCTCCCGCCGGCGCCTTGCCAGCGGGGTCGCTTTCGGCGGCGGGCTTGGCGGCCTTCTTGTCTCGGAAATCGGTGACGTACCAGCCGGATCCCTTCAGCTGGAATCCCGCCGCGGTGACCTGCTTGGCGAACGTGGCCGCGCCGCACGCCGGGCAGACGCTGAGCGGCGGATCGGAAATCCTCCGCAGCACGTCCTTCGCGTGGCCGCAGGTGGTGCAGCGGTAGGCGTAGATCGGCATCGCCGGACCTCGGAAAAAGCAACCCGACAGTATAAATCTCGGCGCCCTCCCGCGCCGGCGACGCTCACTGCAGCCGCAGCAGGAGCTGCATGGCGACCAGCCCGAGCAGGAAGCCGACCGCGCTGTAGGCGAGTCCCGCGAGCAGCCGGTTGGTGCGGCGCTGCTCGACCAGCAGCGCCTCCAGGAGCCGTTGCTGCGGGCCCTGCTGCGGCTGCAATGCGCCGTGCAGGAGGCGCGGCAGCTGCGGCAGGAGATGGACGAAGCGCGGTGCCTCCTTCTGCAGCTGCTCGACGAAGCCCTGCCAGCCGACCTGCTCCTCCATCCAG
>DASXXO010000102.1:0-2964 GCA_036503045.1 Caldimonas sp.
GATCGAGCCGCTGCCCGAGATCGCGATCCAGATCGCGCTCACCGCTGAAGGCATGCGCGCCCTCGGCGTCGACGCTGCGATCGTCGACAGCTTCGCCGCCGAGTTCGTTTCCGGCATGGCCGACGACGCCAACCGCGCGCGCCGCCTCGGCGACGTCGGCGCGAACCATCCGAGCCGCTGGGAATGGGGCGCCGGCGAGCGCGTGCCGCACGTCGCGGTGCTGCTCTACGCCATGCCCGGGCGCCTCGCCGGCCTGCAACGGTCGATCGAGGCGCAGTGCGAAGCCGGCTTCGAACGCATGGCGTGCCTCGCGACGATCGATCTCGACGGCGTCGAGCCGTTCGGCTTCACCGACGGCATCTCGCAGCCGCTCCTCGACTGGGATCGGAAGCGCGCCGCGCGCGACGCCGAGCGCCGCGACTACTCGAACCTCAGCTGCCTCGGCGAGTTCCTGCTCGGCTATCCCAACGAATACGGCGGCTACACCGACCGGCCGCTGCTCGACGCGGCACGCGCCGGGCCGCTCTTGCCGCGTGCCGAGGACGCTCCCGAGCGCGCCGACCTCGGCCGCAACGGCAGCTACCTGGTGTTGCGCCAGCTCCGCCAGGACGTGCACGGCCTCTGGCAGTTCGTCGACCGCCGCGCCGGCGGCAACGCCGACGCACGCGAGCGAATCGCGAGCGCGATGGTCGGGCGCAGGCGCGACGGCGTTCCGCTCGTCGGCCCGGCCGACGAGATGTATGAAGGCGGCGGCGCTCCCGGCGACCTGAACGCGTTCACCTATCGCGCGGACCCGGACGGCCTGCGCTGCCCGCTCGGCGCGCATGTGCGGCGCAGCAACCCGCGCAATGCCGACCTCCCGGCCGGCGCGCCGGGAATCCTCTCGTGGATGAAGCGCACCCTCGGCTTGGACGCCGACGCGCTCGCGCACGACCTGGTCGCGTCGACGCGATTCCATCGCCTGCTGCGCCGCGGTCGCGAGTACGGGCCGGCGGTGCCGCTGGAGCAGGCGCTCGGCGAGCCCGGCGGCGGCGCCGAGCCGGGCCTGCACTTCGTCTGCCTCAACGCCAACATCGCGCGCCAGTTCGAGTTCGTGCAGAACGCCTGGGCGATGGGAACGCACTTCGACGGCCTGCCGAACGAAAGCGATCCGCTGCTCGGCACGCGCGTGCCGGGCGCCGACGGCGCGCCGACCGACGGCTTCTCGCTGCCGCGCGGCGACGGGCCCGACGAGCGCATCGCCGCGCTGCCGCAGTTCGTGACCGTGCGCGGCGGCGCCTACTTCTTCCTGCCCGGCATTCGCGCCCTGCGCTTTGTCGCCACCGCAATTTGAGAGGGCCGCCATGAACTCGAACGTCAGCCGACCGGTCCCGCCGGCGAACACGGGCTCGAAATTCCTCGACGTCCTTGCCGACACGATGCTGGAGCTGGTCCACCTCGAGCGCCGCGTCGATCCGTTCTTCCGACCGGCGTTCGATGCCGTGCTCCGCGATCCGATCGCGCGCTTCGTCACGTTCCTGATCAACGCCCAGCGCGTCGACGAGAAGCTCGCGCTGGCCGAGGAAAAGCTCCTGCCGGGCGAGGAGGAGTTCGTCGACTCGATCATCGCCAGCTTCCAAAAGCAGATGAGCCTGCTCTGGAAGCCGGGCGGCTTCGAGCGCGGCGGCAACACCAAGACGCAGGGGATCGTGCGCGCCGAGTTCATCGTCCGCGACGGCTTGCCGGCAGGGCTCAGGCACGGCATCTTCGCCGAGCCGAAGACCTACCGCGCCTGGGTCCGCTTCTCCGGCCCGGGCCCCTACATCACGCCAGACATCGACGACGTCGGCTTCATGAGCATCAGCATCAAGCTGATGGGCGTGCCCGGCCCGAAGCTGATGGCCGAGGAGAAGTTCACCCAGGACATGTTCGGCGTCTCGCCGCCGACCTTCGTGACGCCGGACGTGCGCGCCAACGCGCAGCTGCAGGTCGAGAGCCTGAAGAACGCCTCGATCTACTACTTCGTCAACCTGACGCGGCCGCACCTGCTCGACGGCATCATGCAGGCGCTCTGGATCAAGACCCAGAGCAGCCCGCTCGAGGCGCCCTACTTCAGTTGCGTGCCGTACCTGCTCGGCGACGGCCAGGCAATGCAGTACTCGGTCTGGCCGAAGACGAACAAGCGCACGCCCATTCCGCGCCTGCCGTTGCGGCCGCCCGACGATTATTTGCGCGCGGCGATGGTCTCCGCGCTCGAGGCCGGCGACGTCGAGCTCGACTTTCGCATCCAGCGCCAGACCGACCCGCATCTGATGCCGATCGAGAACGCCTCGGTGCTCTGGCCCGAGCGGCTGTCGCCGCGCGTCTCGGTCGCGACGCTGCGCATCCCGCGCCAGAAGTTCGACTCGCCGGCGCAGATGGAATTCGCCAAGCGCCTCTCGTACAACCCGTGGCACTCGATCGCCGAGCATCGCCCGCTCGGTAACCAGAGCCGCGCCCGGCGCCGCATGTACCTGGCGTTGTCGACGCTACGGCACCAGATGAACGCCGTCCCGCATTACGAGCCGAACGGAGACGAGGTGTTCGAAGCGGCTTAGCGCTGACGCGTCGCTACCGCTTGATCGCCATCAGGGTCGCGCCTTCCCACGCGCCTTCCCAATCAGCTAGGGTGGCGCCAATGATTCGCAAAAGGGATGGCTAACCCGTTCAGATGAGCGACTGTCCTCCGATGCCGATCTCCGGCCGCCCGTCGTCGCTGCGCGCGTCGACGCGGGAATTGATCGCCCTGGGTTTCCTGCTGACACTGGCGACCGCCACGCCGCTGATCCGCTACCGCTTTTATGGCGACATCTTCGCGGCGTTCGACGACCGGCTCTACCAAGCAGGCGTGCTCGCCTTCAACTATTTCGAGTTCGGCCCGATCCGGCGCGGCCTGGCCGGCTCGATCGTCTATCTCCTCGGCCCTGACATTCTGAAGGCCAGTAC
>DASXXO010000103.1:0-3086 GCA_036503045.1 Caldimonas sp.
CGTGCGCGCCGAAGGCGGCGAGCGACAGCACGGTCGCGGCAAGCCAGCCGATCGTTCTTGTCATGGACATCGTTTTCCTTGATGGATGGGAGAGCGCCAGCTTGGGCGAAGTTCAGGAACCCTGCTCGCGGCAGGGAGGCGAAGCGTGCCTCTCGCTCGTAACGCGCGAATGCAGGCGGAGGTTCACATCAAGCGCTGCGCTCGCCTCAGCGCGGCGCCGATGATGCCGGCCCGGAGGACGGCACGGGTGGCGCAGGCGCGGCGGGCGCCGACGCGGCCGGTGCCGATGCTGCAGGCGCCTCAACCGGCTGCGCCAGGTTCCCCGCCGCAGCCCCCGCGGGCGCCGAGGCCGCGTCCTCGGGAGCTGCGGGCGTCTCGGGCACGTCGCCGTCGTACACGAGGCTGCGCCGCCGCTGCAGATAGGCGTCGCGAATGAACGTGTACTTGTCGAGCGAGATCTCGTCGATCACGCTCGTCGCGCCGAGCAGGCTCGAGCGCGTGTTGACGATCTGCACCACGTACGCGCCGACCTTCGCGCTCGTTCCGTCGAAGAACGCCCCCGGCGTCCCCAGGCGGTCGACCAGGAGCAGCGCCGGCGCATCGCGCACGTCCGACGGCCCGAGCAGCGGCAGGACGATGTATGCGCCGGCACCGACGCCATAGCGGCCGAGCGTCTGTCCGAAGTCCTCGTAGTGATGCTCGAGGCCCATCTCGGAGGCGACGTCGAGGATCCCGAACAGCCCGAACAGCGTGTTCGCGCCGACCCGGGTCGCGTCCTCGAAGCCGGCCTGGATCTTGCCTTGCAGCATGTTGTTGATCGCCGACCAGGCATCGCCGAAGTTGTTGTAGAAGTTGCTGATGCCGCGCCGTACCGGCTGGGGGATCACGTCGGTGTAGACCGTCGCGACAGGCTTCAGCACTGCGCGGTCGAGGTCCTCGTTGAAGTTGAAGACCTTGCGGTTCCAGCTCTCCCAAGGGTCCAGACGCTGGCCGGGGCCGCCGCGCCCTTCGCGGATCGTCTGGCAGCCGGCCAGCGCAATGATGACGAGCGCCGCCAGGATCGGCGCGGCGCGCGGCACCGGACGCTTCATTTTTTCCCTCCGCCGCCGGCCGATGCAGCAGGTGCGGGCGTATTGCCGGCGTCGGCGGCCTTGCTGAACAGGAACTGGCTGATGAGGCTCTCGAGCACGACGGCGGATTGTGTCTGCTTGATCGTGTCGCCGGCAAGCCACATCTTGTCGGATGCGCCGGGCTCGACGCCGACGTACTGGTCGCCGAGCAGCCCCGAGGTCAGGATCCTGAGCGACGAGTCGCTCGGGAACTGGACGCCGCGCTCGATCGCGAGCTGCACCACGCCCTGGTACAGCTTGGGGTCGAGCTTGATCGAGGCGACCCGGCCGACCGTGACACCGGCGCTGCGCACCGGCGCTCTCACCTTGAGCGCACCGATGTTGTCGAAGTAGGCGGTCAGCGTGTAGGTGTCGCCGCTACTGAAGGTGCCGAGGTTGGCCGCCTTCAGCGCCAGGAAGACCAGCCCCGCCATGCCGAGCAGGACGAAGATGCCGACGAGGATTTCTACGCTTTTCTTGCCCATCGATCGTTCCGGTTGTGCGCGTGCCCAAGCCGCTCCTAGTGCGGGGTCGAGAACATGAGCGCGGTCAGGACGAAGTCCATCATCAGCACGCCGAGCGAGGCGATGACGACCGTGCGCGTCGTGCCGTGGGCGACGCCTTCGGGAGTCGCCTCCGCCTCGTAGCCCTGGTACAGCGCGATGAAGGTGCAGATGAATCCGAACACGATGCTCTTGACGATACCGTTGCCGATGTCGCGCTGCACGTCGACGCCCGACTGCATGATCGACCAGAAGTTGCCTGAGTCGACGCCGATCAGGAGCACCGCGACGACGTAGGCGCCGAGGATGCCGACCGAGGAGAAGAGGATCGCCAGGATCGGCATCGAGACGATTCCCGCCAGGAAGCGCGGCGCGAGCACGCGGCTCCTCGGGTCGACCGCCATCATGTCCATCGCGGCGAGCTGCTCGCCCGCTTTCATCAGGCCGATCTCCGCGGTGAGCGAGGTGCCGGCGCGGCCGGCGAAGAGCAGCGCCGTGACGACCGGACCGAGCTCGCGCGTCAGCGAGAGATTGACGACCAGCCCCAGCGACTCAGAGGCGCCGTAAGTGACGAGCGCGTAGTACATCTGCAGCGCGAGCACGAAGCCGACCGCGAGGCCCGAGGCGAGGATGATGATCAGCGAGAGATTACCGATCGCGTGGATCTGCGCGATCACGAGATAGGGCCGGCGTAGCGCCGCCGGGCACGCGCGCAGGATCTCGACGAAGAAGGTCGCGTGATGGCCGAGGATGCGCAGCACCTCGATGGCGCGCCGGCCGACGCCGGACACCACGCCGATCATCGGCCGGGCTCCGCCCGCGCAGCGCGCCGGCGGCGCCGCTCGTGGCTCAAGCGCCCACCCCGAAGTCCTCGGCGAGCGGCCGCGCGGGATAGTGGAACCGCACCGGTCCGTCGGGCTCGCCGCGGATGAACTGGCGAACCTCCGGATCCTGCGACTCGGCGAGCTGCTTGGCGGTGCCGTGCGCGACGACCTTGCCCTGCGACGACATCAGGTACGCGTAGTCGCAGATCGAGAAGCACTCGTCGACGTCGTGCGAGACGAGGATCGAGGTCGCGCCTGTGGTGTCGTTGAGCGTGCGGATGAGGTTCGCGGCGATCGACATCGAGATCGGGTCGAGCCCGGCGAATGGCTCGTCGTACAGGATGAGCGCCGGATCGAGTGCGATCGCGCGCGCGAGCGCGACTCGGCGCGCCATGCCGCCCGAGATCTCCGAGATCCGCAGGCCGGCGGCGCCGCGCAGGCCGACGGCGTTGAGCTTCATGAGCACGATGTCGCGAATCATCGCCTCGTCGAGGTCGGTGTGCTCGCGCAGCGGGAAGGCGACGTTGTCGAAGACCGACAGGTCCGTGAACAACGCCCCGAACTGGAACAGCATGCCGAGCCGGCGGCGGAGCGCGAACAGCTGCTCGTCGTCGTGGGCGTCGACGACCTGACCGTCGAACCTGACGGCG
>DASXXO010000104.1:0-1941 GCA_036503045.1 Caldimonas sp.
TTCGTATTTCTTGCCGCCGATCGTGAGGCCGTCCTTGAAGGCGGTCTTCATCTGGTCGATGACCCATTTGTCCGCTTCGCCGAACGGCGCGAGCGGGCCGGTCTGCGGCGAGACGTAGCCGATCTTGACGGTGTCGGCGGCGAACACGAGCCCTGGCGCCTCGATGGAAGCGAGCGCGGCGGCAGCCTGGACGAAGGTTCTGCGGGTCAGCGTCATGCGGGTCTCCTCGGTTGGTGTTGTGGGTCGATCAGTCGGGGCGCGCACCCTCGTAGGCGCGCTGCAGCAGCTCGCGGATCGCGGCGCGTTCGAGCGGCCGCGGGTTCGGATATTGGTTCTGCACCGCGAGGTCGGCGGCGCGATCGAGGCCATCGGCCGGCATGCCGATCTCGCGCAGCGCGGTGGGCGCGCCGTGGTCGCGCGCGAGGTCGAAGACAGCGCGCGGCGCGCTCGCGGCGGGGCGGCCGGCGTGGGCGACCGCGCGCGCCACGCGCGCCATCGCCTCGGCCGCCGCGGCCGCGTTGTAGGCGAGCGCGTGCGGCAGCACCACCGTGTGCACCTCGGCGTGCGGCAGGTCGAACGTGCCGCCGAGGGTGTGGCAGAGCTTGTGGTGCAGGCCCATCGCGACGTTGCCGAGCACCGTGCCGCACAGCCACGCGGCATAGAGCGCGTCGCTGCGTGCCTCGAGGTCGCGCGCATCCTTCAGGAGCGGCGGCAAGGCAGTGGCCGCAGCCCGGATGCCTTCCTCCGCCATCAGCGACATCACCGGATTGCCGTCGTACGCGTAGAGGCCTTCGGCCGCGTGCGCGATCGCGTTCAGCGCGCTCGTCACGGTGAGGCCGAGCGGCAGGGTCAGCGTGAGCTCCGGGTCGTAGATCACGGCCGCAGGGAGCACGCGCGGATCACGGCCGGTCTTCTTCACGCCACCTTCCGTGAGCCCCCAGATCGGGGTCATCTCGCTGCCCGCGTAGGTGGTTGGGATCGCGAGGATCGGGAAGCGCGACGTGCCGCCCGCGGCCTCGAGCGCGATCGCCTTGCCGAGCCCGGTCGTCGAGCCGCCGCCGATCGCCACCGCGCAATCTGCGCCCACTCGGCGTGCTTCCTCGCGAGCGCCGCGCGCCGTCTCGATCGGCACGTGCATGCGCGCCTCAGCGTACACACCGGCCGCGCGCGACCCGAGCAACTCGGCCACGCGCTGAGCGGATGCCGTCTGCTCGGGTGTCGAGAGGACGAGGGCGCGGTGCGCGCCGAGCGCCTCGATCTCGCGCACGAGGTGTTGCAGCGAGCCCGCGCCGAACACCACGCGGGCCGGGGCTGCCGTATAGGTGAAGGGCGTCATCGGCCGGCTCGACCCGGAGGGCGCGTCAGCGCGGATACCACGGCGCGATCTTCGCGTCGACGTTGACCCACACGCTCTTCACCTGCGTGTACTCGCGCATCGCGTCGAAGCCCATCTCGCGTCCGTAGCCGGAGCGCCCCACGCCGCCGAACGGCGAGCCGGGGTTGACCCGCTTGTAGCTGTTGATCCAGACCATGCCCGCCTTGAGCTCGCGCGCGACACGGTGCGCGCGCGACAGGTCGCGCGTCCACAGGCCGCTGCCGAGGCCGTACTCGGTGCTGTTGGCGATCGCCAGCGCCTCGTCGTCGTTCGTGAACGTGAGCACCGTGACGAACGGGCCGAAGACCTCTTCCTGCGCGACGCGGTCGCGCCACGTGCGCGCCTTCACCACCGTGGGCTCGACGTAGCAGCCGCGTGCGAGCTCCGGTGCGTCGGGCGCCTTGCCGCCCGACACCACGCTGCCGCCCTGTTCGCGTGTGATCGCCACGTAGCCGAGCACGCGGTCGCGGTGCTGCATGCTCGTGAGCGGGCCCATCTCGGTGGCGGGGTCGAGCGGGTTGCCGACGCGGATGGATTGCGCGAGCGCCGTGAAACGGTCGAGGAAC
>DASXXO010000105.1:0-1550 GCA_036503045.1 Caldimonas sp.
GTGTCCTTGTCGAGCCGGTGGACGATCCCGGCACGCGGCAGCGCGGCGCTCGCCGGATCGCGCGCGAGCAGCGCGTTCAGCACCGTGCCCGACCAGTTGCCCGCGGCCGGGTGGACGACCATCCCGGCCGCCTTGTCGATCACGAGCAGCTCGCTGTCTTCGTGGATCACTGCGAGCGGCAGCGATTCGGCGCGATAGGCCCGGCTTTCGGCGGTCGGCTGCAGGCGCACCGCGACCCGCTGGCCGGCGCGCACGCGCTGCGCCGGGCCCGTCGCCGCTGCCCCGTCGAGCGTCACCCAGCCGTCCTTGATCAATTGCTGCAGGTGGGTGCGCGAGAACTCGGGGGCGATGGCGACGAGCGCCTTGTCGAGCCGCTCGCCATGCTGCGCGGCGGCGACGCGCGCGGCGCGCTCCTCGGCGGCGGCCGCATCGACGTCATCGCCATCGGTGTCCACGGCGAGCGCACCGCCATGCTCGAGAATGGGACCCTCGGCCATATAAGATTCGGACCCGTCCTTTTGGCGCATCGCTCTGCGCCCATTTCGCCTGCCCACATGAGAACGAAACCCCCGTCCCGGCGCTTCCTGATCGCAGTGTCGGCGATCTCGCTCGCCGCCGCCCTCGCCGGATGCGACACCACCCGCGACGACACCGCGCGCTGGACGCCCGAGCGCCTCTACAGCGAAGCCAAGGAAGAGGCGGCATCCGGCAACTACGACAAGGCGGTCAAATACCTGGAGCGGCTCGAGGGCCGCGCCGCCGGCTCGGTGCTTGCCCAGCAGGCGCAGATCGAGCGCGCCTACTACCTCTGGAAGAGCGGCGAGAAGGCGCAGGCGCTGTCGACGCTCGAGCGCTTCATCAAGCTGCATCCGACCAGCCCCGCGCTCGACTACGCGCTCTATCTGCAGGGCCTGGTCAACTTCAACGACAACCTCGGTCTGCTCGGCAGCCTGGCGAGCCAGGATCTCTCCGAGCGGGACCAGCAGGCGTCACGCGACTCGTACCAATCGTTCCGCCAGCTCACCGAGCAGTTCCCGCAGTCGGTCTACGCCGAAGACGCGCGCATGCGGATGAACTACATCGTCAACTCGCTCGCCGCCTACGAGGTGCATGTCGCGCGCTACTACCTGCGCCGCGGCGCCTACGTCGCGGCCGCCAACCGGGCGCAGCAGGCGGTGCAGGAATTCCAGCGCTCGCCGTCGACCGAGGAAGCGCTGATCATCCTGGCGCAGAGCTACGACAAGCTCGGCCTGGTGGAACTGCGCGACGACGCCGAACGCGTGCTGCTGGCGAACTTTCCCAACTCGTCGCTCGACGCCGACCTCGCGAGCTGGCGCAAGACGCCGTGGTGGAAGCTCTGGTGAGGCGCGGGGCAGCGCCGCGCAGCCGCTAGCGCTCGACCGCGGCGCCGGCGAGCTCGCGCAGCCAGGCGATCGCGTCGGCCTCGTCGTCGACCCGCGTCATCGGCGGCAACGCCGCGAACAGGCGTCGCCCATACGCCATCGTCGCCATCCGCGGGTCGCAGACGACGAGCAGGCCGCGATCGGTCT
>DASXXO010000106.1:0-3726 GCA_036503045.1 Caldimonas sp.
ATCCTCGCCGTCACCAAGGCGCTGCTCGAGTCGGGCGTCTCGTACGTCGCCGGCTACCAGGGCGCGCCGATCTCGCACCTGATGGATGTCCTCGCCGACGCGGAGGACATCCTGGTCGAGCATGGCATCCGCTTCGAGAACTCGGCGAGCGAGGCGACCGCGGCGGCGACGCTCGCGGCGTCGGTGAACTATCCGCTGCGCGGTGCGGTCACGTTCAAGGGGCCGGTCGGCGTCAACGTCGCCTCCGACGCGCTCGCTAACCTCTCATCGGGCGGGGTCAACGGCGGCGCGCTCGTGATCGTCGGCGAGGACTACGGCGAAGGCTCGTCGATCATGCAGGAGCGGACGCACGCGTTCGCGATGAAGTCGCAGATCTGGCTGCTCGACCCGCGCCCGAACCTGCCGTCGATGGTCGCGGCGGTGAAGAACGGCTTCGCGCTCTCGGAGGCGAGCCACACGCCGGTGATGCTGATGCTGCGGATCCGCGCATGCCACGTGCACGGCCGCTTCGTCGCGAGCGCGAACCGGACCGCGAGCTTCCTGCCACAGGACGCACTCGCGGAGCCGCGGCGCGATACGGCACGGATCGCGCTGCCGCCCGCGACCTACGTGCACGAGCAGGAGAAGATCAAGGAGCGCTGGCCGGCGGCGGTGCAGTTCATCGAGGAGAACGGCCTCAACGAAGTCTTCGCGGGCGAGGCGGGCTTCGACGACCTCGGCATCGTCGTCCAGGGCGGCAACTACAACGCCCTGGTGCGCGCACTCGAGCGGCTCGGCCTCGCCGACGTATATGGCCGCGCGAAGATTCCGCTCTACGTCCTCAATGTCACGTATCCGCTCGTGCCGCGCGAGCTGACGCGCTTTTGCGCCGGCAAGCGCGCGGTGCTGCTGGTTGAGGAAGGCCAGCCGAACTTCATCGAGCAGAACCTGGCGACGATCCTGCGTCAGGCCGACTTGCAGACCACGCTGCACGGCAAGGACGTGCTTGCGCCTGCCGGCGAATACACCGGCGCCGAGGTGCTGAAGGGAACGCGCGCCTTCCTCGAGCGCTACGGCCGTGTCGAGCCCGAGCCCAAGCCCGCGCGCACGCACAGGGTGATCCCGCTCGCCGCGGAAAAGCCGCTCGCCGAGGTCGTGCACGGCCGGCCGCCGGGCTTTTGCACCGGCTGCCCCGAGCGGCCGATCTTCAGCGCCATGAAGCTGGTCGACCGCGAGCTGGGGCCACACCACGTGAGCGCCGACATCGGCTGCCACCTGTTCTCGATCCTGCCGCCGTTCCACATCGGCAACACGACGATGGGCTACGGCCTCGGCGCCGCGGGCGCGTCGGCATTCAACGTCGAGCGCGGCGCAAGCAAGCGTGCGATCGCGATGATGGGCGACGGCGGCTTCTGGCACAACGGCCTGACGAGCGGCATCGCCAACGCGGTGTTCAACCGCAGCGACAACCTGACGATCGTCGTCGACAACAACTACACGTCGGCGACCGGCGGCCAGGACCTGCTCTCGTCGAAGGGCGCGCATCCCAGGCGCAGCACCGGCCACGCGATCGAGCAGGCGGTGCGCGGCGTCGGCGTCGAATGGGTGCGGACGATCCGCCGCACCTACGACGTCTCTGCGATGCGCGACGCCCTGCGCGAGGCGCTGACGACGAAGGAGAAGGGGCCGAAGGTGCTGATCGCGCAGTCGGAGTGCCAGCTCAACCGGCAGCGCCGCATCAAGCCGCTCGTAAAGACGGCGATCGCCGCGGGCGAGCGCGTCGTGCGCGAGCGCTTCGGCGTCGATTCCGACACCTGCACCGGCGACCACTCGTGTATTCGCCTCTCGGGCTGCCCGTCGCTCTCGATCAAGCCGAACCCCGACCCGCTGCGCACGGATCCGGTCGCGACCGTGCTCGACAGCTGCGTCGGCTGCGGCGTCTGCGGCGAGGTCTCGCACGCGGCGGTGCTCTGCCCGTCGTTCTACAAGGCGCGCATCGTCACCAACCCGACCGTGTGGGACCGCTTCGCCGAGCGCGTGCGCGGCGCGGTGATCGGCTGGTTCCAGAAGCGCGACGCGGAGGCGCGCGCGCGTCTCGCGTTCTAGGCGAAGGACGTGGCCGGGGGACCGATCAAGATCGCGATCCTCGCCATGGGCGGCGAGGGCGGCGGCGTCCTCGCCGACTGGATCGTCGATCTGGGCGAAGCGAACGGCTGGCTCGCGCAGGCGACGTCGGTTCCCGGCGTCGCGCAGCGCACCGGGGCGACGATCTACTACGTCGAGCTCTATCCGCAGGATGCCGCCGAGCGCGACGGCGCCGAGCCGGTGCTCGCGCTGATGCCGCTGCCTGGCGACGTCGACGTCGTCCTCGCCTCCGAGCTGATGGAGTGCGGCCGCGCGGTGGAGCGCGGCCTTGTCACGCCCGAGCGCACGACCTTGATCGGGTCGACGCACCGTGTCTATTCGATCACCGAAAAGACCGCGCTCGGCGACGGCCGTGTCGACAGCGCCGCGCTGCTCGCGCACGCGCGCACGGCGGCGAAGCGCTTCGTCCGTTTCGACATGGCCGAGGCCGCCGAGCAGTCGGGCAGCGTGATCAGCGCGGTGCTGTTCGGCGCGCTCGCCGGCACCGGCGTGCTGCCGTTCTCGCGCGGCCAGTTCGAAGTGACGATCGCGCGCGGCGGCGTCGGCGTCGGGCCGAGCCTGAAGGCGTTCGATGCGGCGTACGCACGCGCGGCCGGCAGCGACGACGCGGGCGCGCATCTGGTCGAGGGTCGCGCAGAGCCGGACACGACCGTCGCTGCGCCGCAAGCGAGCGCGCTCGACGGGACGACCGACGCGCCGTCGGTCGAGGCGCCGGCGCCGGCTATGCATCCGGCGACGCTCGATCCGCGCGTTCGCGCCATGCTCGAGCGCATCGACCAACACTTTCCGCTCGCCGTACGTGCGGTCCTGCGCGAGGGCGTGCGCCGCCTGATCGACTATCAGGACACCGCCTACGCCGGGCTCTATCTCGACCGCATGGCGGGCGTCGCGGGCGGAGCGCAGGACGCCGCGGGTCAGCTGCTCACGGAAACCGCGCGCCATCTCGCGCTCTGGATGTCGTACGAAGACACCATGCGCGTCGCCGCGCTGAAGACACGCGCGACGCGCTTCGAGCGCGTCCGCGCCGAGGTGCGCGCCGGCGCCGACCAGGTCCTCGCGATCGACGAGTACCTGCACCCGCGCGTGCAGGAGATCGCAGAGACCTTGCCGGGAGCGATCGGCCGCCGCCTCGAGCGCGACGGGTGGCTGCGCCGCCTCGTCGAGCGATCGACCGCGCGCGGACGCGTCGTCACGACGAGCTCGCTGTCCGGATTCCTCCTGCTCAGCGCGGTCGCGGCGATGAAGCGCTGGCGCCGCTCGACGTCGCGCTATGCGGCCGAGAACGCTGCGATCGAGGCCTGGCTCGCTCGCATCGAGGCGACCGCCGCGTTCAACCCCGAGCTCGCGGTCGAGGTCGC
Organism: Caldimonas sp.; assembly: GCA_036503045.1. Classification (GTDB taxonomy): domain Bacteria; phylum Pseudomonadota; class Gammaproteobacteria; order Burkholderiales; family Burkholderiaceae_C; genus Schlegelella_A. The sequence goes on from DASXXO010000106.1 coordinate 3,483, forward strand.
GCGCTGCCAGCGCCTCGTCAAGGGCTATAGCGACACGCACGCACGCGGCGTGCGCAATTTCGAGGCCGTGATGGCCGCGGTACAAAGGGGCGGCGCGGCGATCGCGCCGGCGACCGTGCGCGAGCTGTGCGAGGCGGCCCTCGCCGACGAGCACGGCACCCAGCTCGGCAAGACGCTGGTGCGCCACGCGCTCGCTTGACTGGAACCAGCCATGCACGCAGCGAAGTACCGCGACGACCCAGAA
>DASXXO010000107.1:0-2127 GCA_036503045.1 Caldimonas sp.
GTACTCCGGCCGGGTCGCCGGGCCGATGACGCGCACCGTCGCCGACGCCGCGCTCCTGATGGGCGCTCTCTCCCAGCCCGACGATCGCGACACGATGAGCCTGCCGGCGCAGACGATCGAGTGGCAGCGCCTCGAGCGCGACATCGCGGGGCTGCGCATCGGCGTGCTGCTGGACGCCGGCGTCGGCATGTCCGTCGATCCCGAGGTCGGCGAAGCAGTCGATGCGGCGGTCAAGCGCTTCGAGGCTGCGGGTGCGCGCATCGAGCGGGTCGCTCCGTTCATGACGCGCGCCATGCTCGACGGCATGGACGACTTCTGGCGCATGCGCGCGTGGCTCGACCTCTCGGCGCTGCGCGAGGAGCGGCGCGCGCGCGTGCTGCCCTACATCGTCCAGTGGGCCCGGCGCAGCGCGACGCTCTCCGGCGAGCGCGTGTTCCGCGGCTACGCCCAGATGGGCGCGATGCGCGACGCCGCGGTCGCCGCCTGCCGGCCGTACGACGTCGTGCTCTCGCCGACCGCGCCGATCGCGAGCTACGCCGCCGAGCTCGCCGGACCGAGCGACGACCCGGAGCGCCCGTTCGAGCACATCGCGTTGACGCTGCCGTTCAACATGAGCGAGCAGCCGGCCGCGAGCATCGACTGCGGCCGTACGCACGCCGGCTTGCCGATCGGCCTGCAGATCGTCGGCCATCGTCACGACGACCTCACCGTATTGCAGGTCGCGCGCGCGTGGGAGCAGATGCGGCCGGCGCCGCCGCCCTGGCCCGAGCCACCGGCGCGCTGAAGCCATGGGCGCGGCGGCGATGCGGCGCGACCGACGCGGCAATCCGGTCTCGACGGCATCGGCCGAGGCACTCGATGCGAGCGAGCGCGCCCTCTGGCGGCTGATGTCGTTCTACGGCGCGCCGTTCGACGACCTCGATACCGCGGCGCGCGCCGATCCGGCATGGCCGCTGCCGCGCCTGATGAAGGCGGGTTTTCTGCTCAGCCTGACCGAGCCTTCGCTCGTCGCCGAAGCACGCGCCTTGATCGATGCAGTGCCGACCTCCGGCGTCGGCAGCGGCAACGCGCGCGAGCACGCGCACCGCGGCGCGCTCGCGCGGCTCGCCGATGGCGACTGGGCTGGCGCCGGCGAAGCGTGGAGCGAAATCCTGCGTGCGCATCCGCGCGATGCGCTCGCGCTGCAGTGGGCGCACCTGTTCGACTTCTATCGCGGCGACACCGCGCTCCTCGGCGGCCGTGTCGCGCCGCTCGTCGTGGCCTGGCCGGACGATGATCCGCTCCTTCCTTACGTGCTCGCGCTGCACGCGTTCGGCCTCGAGGAGTCGGGGCGCTATGTCGAGGCCGAGGCGAGCGGACGGCAAGCCCTCGCCCTCGACGCGCGCGTGCCGTGGGCGATTCACGCCGTCGCCCACGTGATGGAGATGCAGGGCCGGTACGACGAGGGCTCAAGCTGGATGGACGAGCACCGCGCGCGCTGGGGCGCGCGCGCTGTCGATCGCGACAGCGGCCAGCGCAACGGCTTCGCCGGCCATCTCGGCTGGCACGAGGCGCTGTTCGCGCTCGAGACGCTCGACATCGGGGGCGCGCTCGCGCTGTTCGACGACTATCTCGGCGCCGACGCGACCGAGATCACGCTGCAGCGCGTCGATGCGGCGTCGCTGCTCTGGCGCATCGCCCTCGTCGACGGCGACGTCGGCACGCGCTGGCGGACGCTCCGCGACGGCTGGCGACTCGACCGCGAGAGCGCCGGCCACTCGCTCTTCAACGACGCGCACGCGACCATGACGTTGCTCGGCGCGGGCGAGGTCGCTGAAGCGCGCGGCTGGGTCGCGCAGTCGCTCGCCGCGGCCGAGCGCCGCGGCGCCTGGAACGGCGCGGTCGCGCGTGCGATCGGCGCGCCGCTGCTGCACGGCCTGGTCGCGTTCGGCGAAGAGCGCTACGACGCCGCGACCGAGCTGATCGCGCCGCTGCGCGACCGGCTCAAGCCGTTCGGCGGCAGCCACGCGCAACGCGACGTCGTCGACCAGACGCTGCTCGCCGCGGCGGCGCGCAGCGGCGATCGAAGCGTCGGCCGCGCGCTGCTCGACGAGCGGCGACGCACCAAGCCGGCGACGCCGCTGACCG
>DASXXO010000108.1:0-8901 GCA_036503045.1 Caldimonas sp.
AAAGCCGGCGCAGTATCCGAGCGACCCGTTCGTGATCGCCGTCGCTACCGACAGCCGGTCGGTGCTGCCCGCGCCGACCGGGCTGCCGGTGTTCGATCTCGACGACGCCGACGCGATCGCGCAATTCATTCTCGGCCAGTCGCTGCGCTGCCTGCACGCGCCGCTCACGGACAAACGAACGATCGTCGGCAGCGCAGCGGCGAACGACGCTTCGGCGGTGCCGGCGGGCCGCGCGAGCGAGAAGGGCTGAGGCGGTCGCGCGGGCCGGCGCAGGCGCGTTCAGGCGATCCGCGCCATGTCGCGGATCGTCGTCGGGCCGACGCGGCGCTCGATCTCTTCGAGCAGCGGCTTGTTCCAGCCGAGCAGGAACAGCGCCTCGGCGACGACGAACAGGGGCCCGACGAGCAGGCCGACGAGGTCGTCGACGAACGCCGGCTTCCTGCCTTCGTACCAATGGCCGACGAACTGGATCACCCAGCCGACCGCGAACATGCCCGCGCCCCAGGCGAGCCAGACCGGAACGCTCGCGTCGGCGACGCGCTCGCCGAGCCAGAGCAGCCCCGCGACCGCAGCGCTCGTGACGATGCCGAGCACCGCATTGCCGCGCGTGATGTACCACGCTGCAGCGAGCGCGAAGACGATCCAGGCAGGCGTCAGCGCGATCCCTGCCGCGACGAGCGCGGGACGCGCGAGGAGCACGCCGATCGCGAAGACGATCATCGGCACGCCGACGAAGTGGCTGACGATGTTGCGCCGGTCCCGGTGGTAGGCAGCGTACTGGGCGAGGAGCTCGGTGGCGGTGCGCATGGCAGGGCCTCGAAGGGACGGGTGGCGCCATGGTAGGACAACTCCTGCCCGCGCCGCCGGCCGCCCCCCGCATCCACGGGTGGCAGCGCGTGAGAAGCGACCGAACGAGCGCCTGCGGTCGGACAGCCGGGCAGCCTCTCGGCCGACACCCGCCGACGCGGGCCGAGCGCTAGCATCCCGAAGCAATCACGCCGGAGGTGTCGACATGCGCATGGACGGCCAGGAAGAAAGCAGCAACGTCGAGGACGTTCGTGGCATGGGCGGCGGCGGCGGCGGCTTTGGCATCGGCGGCCGCGGGCTCGGCATCGGCAGCATCGTGATCGCGGTGATCGCCGGGTGGATCTTCGGCATCAATCCGCTCGCGCTGCTCGGATTGATGAGCGGCAGCGATGGCGGCTCCGTCGTCCAGCAGCAAGCGCCGGCGCCGGCGCCACCCCGCGACGACGCCGCTGCGCGCTTCGTCTCGCAGGTGCTGCGCAGCACCGAGCAGGTCTGGACCGACGTGTTCCGCGCCTCGGGCCGCACCTACCAGCCACCCAAGCTCGTCCTCTTTTCCGGCAGCTGGCCGACCGCGTGCGGCAAGGGTCAGGCGGCGATGGGTCCCTTCTACTGCCCGAACGACCAGAAGGTCTACATCGACCTGCGCTTCTACAAGGTGCTCGAGCAGAAGCTCGGCGCGCCGGGTCAGTTCGCGCAGGCCTACGTCGTCGCCCACGAGGTCGGCCACCACGTGCAGCAGCAGCTCGGCATCATGGACAAGGTCGACGCGTTGCGCAGCAGGAGCGGCGGCGCGCAGGCGAACGCCTTGAGCGTCCGCGTCGAGCTGCAGGCCGACTGCTTCGCCGGCGTCTGGGCCGCGCGTTCCCAGAAGGAGAACGGCTGGCGCCTCGAGCCGGGCGACATCGAGACCGCGCTCAACGCTGCCGCGCAGATCGGCGACGACACGCTGCAGCGCCGCTCGCAGGGAACGGTCGTCCCCGAGTCGTTTACGCACGGCACCAGCGCGCAGCGCGTCAACTGGTTCAAGCGCGGCCTCGAAAACGGCAGCATCGAGAGCTGCAACACCTTCGAGGGGCGCGACCTCTAAAGCTCAGCGGTCGAGCGCCACGGTCCAGTCGCAGCGCAGGATGCCGGCGCGGTGCAGGCGCCTGCGCAGCGCGACGTAGGCGCCGGGCAGGAAGAGCAGGGCGATGCAGGTCGCCTCGGCCCAGTCGGCGTGGACGAGGACCGCAGACGGGAAGCCGACCCAGCCGGCGAGCCAGAACGTCAGCACCATGTCCCACGCGTGTTTCTCGACCGGCTGCTCGCGCCAGTGACGCTGGTGCCACGCCTTCAGCCTCTCGAACTGGGCCAGCTTCATGGCATCCGTCCCGGCGTTCAATACGACCCCGCCAAGAGTACGCGCTTGTCGATCGTCCGGATGTCGGTGTGGCCACAAAAGGCCATGGTCAGATCGAGCTCGCGGTAGATGATCTCGAGCGCGCGGGTGACGCCGGCCTCGCCGAGCGCGCCGAGGCCGTAGAGAAAGGCGCGCCCGATCATCGTGCCGCGCGCGCCGAGCGCCCAGGCCTTGAAGACGTCCTGGCCGGAGCGGATGCCGCCGTCCATCCAGACCTCGATCTTGGCGCCGACCGCGTCGGCGATGGCCGGCAGCGCGTTGATCGACGACGGGGCGCCGTCGAGCTGGCGGCCGCCGTGATTCGAGACGACGATCGCATCGGCGCCGCTCGCGACGGCGAGGCGCGCGTCCTCGACGTCGAGGATGCCCTTCAGGATGAGCTTGCCGCCCCAGCGTTTCTTCACCCACTCGACGTCGGCCCAGCTGAGGGTCGGGTCGAACTGCTGCGCCGTCCAGGCGAAGAGCGATGCCGGGTCGCCAACGTTCTCGACGTGCCCGACGATGTTGCCAAAGCTGCGCCGTTTCGTGCCGAGCATCGCGAGGCACCAGCGCGGCTGGGTCGCGAGGTTGAGCAGGTTCGTGAGCGTCGGCTTGGGCGGAGCGGTCAGGCCGTTCTTCAGGTCCTTGTGGCGCTGGCCGAGGATCTGCAGGTCGAGCGTGAGGACGAGCGCGCTGCAGCGCGCGGCGCGGGCGCGCTCGAACAGGCGCTCCATGAAGGCGCGGTCGCGCAGCATGTAGGGCTGGAACCAGAACGGCGCCTGGGTGTTCGCGGCGATGTCCTCGATCGAGCAGATGCTCATCATGCTGAGCGTGAACGGGATGCCGAACTTCTCCGCCGCGCGCGCGGCGAGGATCTCGCCGTCCGCGTGCTGCATTCCGGTGAGTCCGGTAGGCGCGATCGCGACCGGCATCTTCACCGGGATGCCGACCATCGTCGTCGCCAGCGACCGGTTGTCCATGTCGACCGCGACGCGCTGGCGCAGCTTGATGCGCTGGAAGTCGGCCTCGTTCGCGCGGTACGTGCTCTCGGTCCACGATCCCGAGTCGGCATAGTCGTAGAACATGCGCGGCACGCGCCGCCTGGCGAGGACGCGCAGGTCTTCGATGCAGGTGATGACGGGCATGGACGTTCGCAGCCGAAGGGGGTGCGGCGATGCTACGGCCGCTCGTCGAAGAGCGGCAGGCTGTCTTCACCGGCGGCTTCGCGCGCGACGACCACCGTCGGCGGCGACGCCTCGGCAGCGAGCGGCGCGACCAGGTCGGCGAGCCGTGCCAGCGCGCTCGCGCGCACGCCGAGCAGGCGCAGCCGCCGTGTCAGCTCGACGCGCTTCAGGCAGCTTCCGGCGGCGCGCCGGATCTCGCGTGCATCGAGCGTGTGCGCGGCGAGCGTGAGGTCGCGCGTCGCGATCTGGAAGTCGTCGAAGCGGAGCTTGATGCCGATCGTCTTCGCCGCGTACGACTTACGCGCCAGGTCGCCGGCGAGCTGCTCGCACAGCTCGGTGAAGATCGCGCCGAGGACGAGCCGATCGCGCACGGCGTGCAGGTCGCGGTCGAAGGTCGTCTCGCGGCTGATCGACTTGGGCTCGCTCGAGGTGACGACGGCGCGCTCGTCGCGCCCGTGCGAAGCCTCGTGCAGCCAGGCGCCGAAGCTCTCGCCGAACTGCTGGCGCAGGAATGCCGGGTCGGCGGCGGCAATCTGGCCGATCGTCTCGATGCCGAGCGCGGAAAGCTTTGCGGCGGCCTTCGGGCCGATGCCGTTCACCTTGCGTGCGGCGAGCGGCCAGATGCGCGCCGGGATGTCGGCGTGCGTCAGCAGCGTCAATCCGTCGGGCTTGTCGAGCTCGGAGGCAAGCTTCGAGAGCAGCTTGTTCGGCGTGATGCCGATCGAGCAGGTGAGGCCGGTGCGCTCGCGCACCGCGGCCTTGAGCGCCGTGCCGACGGCGCGCCCGCCATCGCGCTCCACGCCCGGCAGCTCGCTCAGGTCGATATAGATCTCGTCGATGCCGCGGTCCTCGATCGTGGGCGCGACCTCGCGCACCGCCGCCTTGAACATGCGCGAGTAGCGGCGGTACTCGTCGAAGTCGACCGGCAAGAGGATCGCCTCGGGCGCGAGCGCTGCCGACTTCATCATCCCCATCGCCGAGAAGACGCCGAGCTTGCGCGCCTCGTAGGTGCTCGTCGTCACGACGCCACGGCCGACGTAGTCGCGCAGGATCGAGAAGTCGTGCGTGCCGTCGGCGCGGCGCCGCGGCTGGTGCGCACGGCCGCCGCCGATCACGACTGCGCGGCCGCGCAGTTCGGGATAGCGCAGCAGCTCGACCGACGCGTAGAACGCGTCCATGTCGAGATGGGCGATGAGCCTGGTCACCACGGAACTGTACGTGCATACAGTGGCGCCCCGCAAGCGCGGGAGCGGGGCGAAGCGGTGCGTGCGCTTGTCGCAGAATGCGCCGATGGTCCCGCCGGCCGTCACGATCCGCTTTGCCATGCGCGAGGACGCGCTCGGCATCGCCGAGATGTCGCGCGACTTCATCGAGCACGGCCTCGGCTGGAGCTGGACGCGCGAGCGCATCCTGCGCAGCCTCCGTCATCGCGACACCAACGCGATCGTCGCCGTGCGCGAGGCCGACCGCGCCGGCTTCGCGATCATGAAGTACGGCGACGACGAAGCGCACCTGCTCCTGCTTGCCGTCAAGCCTTCGCATCGCCGCTGCGGCGTCGGCAGCGCGATGGTCAAATGGCTCGAGCGCTGCGCCGAGGTCGCAGGCGTCGGCCGCATCACGCTCGAGGCGCGCGCGAGCAACGACGCGGCGCGCGCGTTCTACCGCAGCCATGGCTACACGCAGGCGCAGCTCCTGCCGGGCTACTACGGCGGGCGCGAGACGAGCGTGCGGATGGTCAAGGCGTTCGGCCTGTCACGCACCGGCGCGCTGTGAGGCTCGCGCTCGCGGTGCTCGCCGCGACGACCGGCTTCGCTGCCGCGGCCGAGGAGGGCGCGATCGACGCCAAGCCGCTGCCGCTCGCGGGGAAGCGAATTGCGGCGACGAGCGACGAGTGCGCGGTGTGGCGGCGCGAGCAGAGCTTCGCGCGCTCGGTCGAGAGCCATGACGCGCACGCGTTCGCCTCGCATCTGCATGCCGGCACCGTGTTCAACGCCGGCTCCGTCGACGTCGACCGCGGCCGCGCGGCAGTCGTCCAGAGCTGGGCCGAGATCGTCGACGGCAAGACGATCGCGCTGCGCTGGCGGGCGGGCGTGGTGCAGATCGGCGGCGAGCCGACGATCGCCGTCTCGCGCGGACCGTACGTCCTGCAGCGCGTGAGCGATGGCAAGCCGGTGTTTCGTGTCGGCGTGTACCAGACCGTGTGGGTGCGCGACGCGCGCGACGGCGTCTGGCGCGTGCTCTTCGACGGCAGCGCGAGCGCGCCGCAGGCGATGGACGACCGTGCCGCGGCCGACCATTGGGTCGAGGAGCAGGCGATGTCCGACTGCGCGTAGCAAAGGCGCGCCGGCTCTCGGCGCTCGGCGCTCGGCGCTTGGGCGGCGAGCCGCCCTCGGCTCAGGCCTGGATCACGCCGCTCTTGAGCACGCCGCGGTCGGCGCTGCCGTGCGACGAGTAGAGCGGCAGGCCATCGCGCGGCAGCAGCACGTCGATCGCCCGATCGAGCGCCGCGGTCGCGCGGGCAAGCGACTCGCGTTGCGCGGCGACCTGTCCGCCGGCGCTCGCCAGACGGTTGCGCAGCGCGGCCGGAAGCGGGCCGCTTTTCGCGGCGTCGGAGAACTGGCTCACTGCGCTGGCGAGCGCGCGGTGCAGCTCGACGGCGTGGAGATCGATGCTGGCGGCGTCGCGCGCGCGCAGCGCGTTGCCGAGCGCGGCCAGCCGTGACTCGACGGCCGACAGGCGCGCTTCGAGCTCCGGCGAGTGTCCCGCGGGAGCCTGGAGCGCATCCATCAGCCCTGCACCTTGGACAGCAGCTCCTGCGCGTTGGCGATCAGCTTGTCGGCGATCGCTTCGGGGTTGACCTTGAACGAGCCGTCGGCGATCTGCCCGGCGACGCTGGCGACCTTTTCGGCGTTGAACTCGCTCGCGGCGCCGGCCGAGAGCAGGGTCGAGGCGGTGCTCGAGAGCGCGACCGTCGCGCTGGCGTCGACTGGGCCGGCGCCGGTGGCATGCACGGGCGCGGTTTTAGTGCCCTCGGCCGGAGCGGCTGGCGTGCCGACGGCCGGGGCCGGCAGCGGCTTGTCAGCGGGGGATCCGATCTTCATGCAGCTCTCCAAGGGGCTCCCGGCGGACCAGGACCGTCATGATGGACGGTCTATCGGCCCGCTGGGCGGCGACTTTAGAGATATTTGGCACTTCGGCCCTTGGTCCGCCCCCCGCGTTCACAGGGTCAGCTCCAGGCGGCCTTCGGCCGTCGGCAGCCCGGTAACGATGCGGCCGCTCTCGGTCCGCACGCGCGCCGGCTGGCCTTCGATGCCGTTGGTCACCGCCTGGCCGACGCTTTCGAGCGTGAAGCCGTCCCCCGCGGCGATGACCTTCACGGGATCGCCGGCGGCGAACCATTGGCGCGACTTGATGTGCGCGTGGCGCACGGCCTGCCCGGGCCGGAGCGCCTGCGCGAGCGTGCGGCCGACGATCTGCTTCTTGTCGACGAATGCGGGGGTGAACTCCTCGGCGAGATCGACTTCAGCCTCCTCGAGATCGGCGTCGTCGAGGACGCTGCCGGCGGCCGCGCCGGCGGGAACGACGAGCGCGCGGCCCCAGACCTTGACGACGATCGGCAGGTAGACGTTCCAGGGCGTTCGACCTTCCTTGCAGCGCAGGCCGATGCGGCTCTTGCCCCAAAGGCGGGCGTTGGACGGCAGGTACGGCTCGATGCGATCGCAAGGCGCGAGGTGCAGGCGCGGATCGAGCGTGCCGACGACGACCTCGACGCGACGCGCCTCCTTGGCGGCGGTGTTGGCGAGGGCCAGCGCGCGAACGCTGTCGAGCAGCGTCGGATCGAGCACCGTCGCATCCTCGGCGCGTGCCGGGGAAGCGCCGAGGACGACGAGCACGAACAGCAGCGCGCCGGCCAGCAGCCCGGACAGGACGCGCGGCGTGGCGCGCGCGAGCGAACCGAGCAGGGCGATCGACAACATGGCATCACTCTAGGGTGCGGGGCCGGCAGGCGAGATGCCGATATGGGCGGCAAAGCGCGTGCTATTCGCGCTTATGTTCGGCCACGGCCGTCCAGACAATGCCCCCACATCGCCGCATGACGGGGCTTTGGCCCATGCCGGTGGCGACGCTGCGAGGCTTAGATGCTGAATCCACTGACCAACGTGAACGCGCTCGACTTCCAGGCCCAGGCCCTGATCCTGCGCTCGGAGCGGCAGCGCCTGATCGCCAGCAACATCGCCAACGCCGACACCCCCGGCTACCAGGCCCGCGACATGGATTTCGCCAAGACGCTGCAGGCCGCCACCGCGAGTCTGCCGCTGGCGCAGGCCATCGCGACGACCAACCCCGCACATATCGGCAGCGCCAGCCCGAACCTGAATGGCGGCCTGGCTGGCAGCGACCTGCTGTACGCGATGCCGAGCCAGACGAACCTCGACGGCAACACCGTCGACATGGACCGCGAGCGCGCCAGCTTCGCCGACAACTCGGTGAAGTACGAAGCCACCTTGCGCTTCATCACGGCCAGCGTCAAGACGCAGCTGTCGGCGATCAACGGTCAATAAGGAGCGTCGCGATGAGCATGCTGTCGATCTTCAACGTCTCCGGCAGCGCCGCCAGCGCGCAGAGCCAGCGCCTCAACGTCGTCGCCTCCAACCTGGCCAACGTCGACACCGTGGCCGGCCCCGACGGCCAGGCCTACAAGGCGCGTCAGGTCACCTTCCAGACGCAGCTGATGGGCGAGACCGGCGACGACCCGACGGCAGCGGGCGTGCGTGTCAGCACCGTCAGCGAAGACCAGACGCCGGGACGCAAGGTCCATGACCCGGCCAATCCGAGCGCCGACGCCGACGGCTATGTCACCTACAGCAACGTCAACGCAGTGGAAGAGATGGTCAACATGATCTCGGCCTCGCGCTCGTACCAGAACAACCTCGAGGTCATGAACACTGCGAAGTCGCTGCTGCTCAAGACCATCCAGCTCGGTAGCTGAGAACCTGAAGGAACGATGCCATGAGCGTCAGTGCAGCCACATCCAGCCCGGACGTCATCGTCAACTCGACGCCGGCGGCCTCCAGCGCGTCCAGCCAGACGGTCAGCGCCGACACCTTCCTGAAGCTGCTCGTCGCGCAGATGAAGAACCAAGATCCGCTCAACCCGATGGACAACGCCGCGGTGACGAGCCAGATGGCGCAGATCAACACGGTGACCGGCATCAACACCCTGAACACGACGGTGCAGTCGCTGTCGTCGCAGTTCACGCAGATGCAGGCCCTGCAGGGCGCATCGCTGGTCGGGCACAGCGTCATCGTGCCCGGCAACATCCTCAACATCGACCCGACCTCGGCCATGGGCCAAGGGGGCTTTCAGATCGCGACGCCGGCCGACGCGGTGAAAGTCGACATCCTTGCACCGAGCGGCGCCGTGGTGCAGTCGATCAACCTCGGCGCCGAGGGCGCCGGAATGCACAGCTTCAACTGGCCGGCCGGCAAGGCAACCAACGCCAACGGCTACACCTTCCGCGTCACCGCGACC